>JAOABT010000152.1 GCA_026418215.1 Clostridia bacterium
GGGTCACCACCCGGTAAGGCAGCAGTGGGACCGCCACCTGGTAAGGGAGTTTGGTTTGAGCTTTGGCCGGCACCATAGCTTAACGGTATAGCCGTTTTGACCGGCGCGTTCGGCCGGGTTTGAAACGTCTTGAACCCGCCCTGAACAGCCGCTGTCATGACCAGCAGGGTTGCTGCTGAAATGATTAGGAAACGCTTCATACGTCCTCTCATCATGGTGTTTTTACTTCCTTTATGTCTATGCTGTCGTGAGAAGATATAATTATTTCCAGATCCTTACTGCATTTTATTCAATACTTATCAGTGCCATCGGTGCGTTTGTTAAATTTGTATATTTCGGAAAAGTCGTAAGTTTGGCTTTCTGGCAAGCCTTTTGTAGAGTAAAATAGAAGCAGCATGCTTTTTGTTGGAGAGTGTCCATGGGCTTAAGGTTTATTTACGGCAGGGCGGGAACAGGGAAAACCACCCTCTGCCTCAATGAGATCAAGGAAAAAATAGAGATAAACTCTCAAAATGCGCTGGTTCTTCTGGTTCCCGAGCAGTTTTCCTTTCAGGCTGAAAAGAATCTTGTGGGGATCCTCCACAACAGCGGTATTTTGAGAACCGAGGTCTTAAGCTTTCAGCGTATGGCCTACAGGATTTTCAACGAGGCCGGTGGGATAACCTATCCCCATATCCACCCGGCAGGCAAAAGCATGCTCATTTACAGGATACTCGACAAAATGAAGGACCAACTCACGCTCTTTTCGAAAACCGCGGATCGGGAGGGCTTTGTCGGCACCCTTTCAAGCCTCATCACTGAATTTAAGCGGTACAGCGTGACCAGTGCCCATCTTGAAAAGGCAAGCAGTGACCTAAAAGAAGGAGATCCTCTTAAGGACAAGCTTAAGGAGCTGAATTTACTCTATTCCGAGTTTGAAACAGCACTTGGGAAGCGGTACCGGGATTCTGACGATGATTTGACCCTTGCAGCTCAAAAGCTGTCTTCCTGCGCTTTGTATAATGGTGCGGATATATGGATTGACGGGTTCTCCACCTTTACCCCCCAGGAATATAAGATGATCAGCGAGCTTTTAAAGAAGGCCCGCAGCGTCACCATCAGCCTTTGTACCGATGCCTTGGACATAGGGCCTCAAAATGGCGATGCAGACATTTTCTCAGCCATCAGGCATGCCTACAGAAAGCTCGTACGTATTGCCGAGCAAAATCATATTGAGATAGAACAATACCTTCAGCTTGACCATGCACAGCCCTATCGCTTTAAGCTGAGCCCTGAATTGACCCATCTTGAAAGAAACCTTAATGCTTACCCCTATAAGGCTTACAAGGAGAAAACAAAGGATTTGTCCCTGTTCTCGGCCATGAGCATGTTCTCTGAGATTGAGGCTTGTGCGCGACAAATCCTTAGCTTGTGCAGGGATGAAGCCTGCCGCTTCAGGGATATTGCCGTTGTTACCCGAAATCTTTCAGGCTATCAGAGGCACGTTGAGGTTATTTTCAGAGAATACGGAATTCCCTTTTTTATTGACCAAAAGGTTGAGATTACCAACCATCCTGTGATCCGGCTGATCCTGTCCATGCTGGATATTTTTAATGAGAATTGGTCTTACGAATCTGTTTTCAGGTATCTTAAAACAGGGCTCACCGGCCTTTCCAAAACTGACATAGACACGCTTGAAAACTATGTCCTGGCCTGCGGCATCCGTGGGAATCGGTGGGCTGAGGACGAAGATTGGCATATGACTCCTGAGCTCCTTCCCGATGAGAGGGCGCTTAAAGACAGGGACCAGCTCTTAGGAAGAATAAATGCCATTCGCCGCGCAGTATCGGCTCCCTTATTGGATTTCAGGAGAAAAACAAGGGGAAGGAACACGGCTAGGGACTTCTGCTCAAATCTCTTTGAATTCTTATGCGCCATTCGAGTTCCTGAAAGCATGGAAGCCATCGTTAAAGGCTTTCAGGAAAAGGGCGAGATCACGCTTGCCCATGAATATGCCCAGGTTTGGAATATTCTCATGGAGGTTTTTGACCAGATCGTGGAGGTCATGGACGAAGAGACCCTGGGCCTGGAGCGTTTCAGCAGGGTTCTCAAAATAGGATTGGGTGAGTACAAGATAGGTCTAATCCCTGCAGCCCTCGATCAGGTGCTTGTTGGAAGCGTGGAACGCACCAAGAATCATCAGGTCAAGGCCCTTTTTATCCTGGGTGCCAATGACGGTGTTTTTCCTGCACCCGGGGGCAAGGAAGGCATTCTGTCCGATAAGGACAGAGCCGTTATGAGCCACATGGGCCTCGAACTTGCCAGTGATACGAGGACTCAGGCCTTTGATGAGCAGTACCTGGTTTACCGAGCCTTATCGACCGCTGAGCAATACCTTCGCATAAGCTGGCCGATTTCAGATAACGAAGGCAAGGCCATGCGACCGTCCGTGGTTATTCCGCGGCTTCGTAAGCTCTTTCCGGCCATAAGCGAGAAGAGTGACATTAGTGGAGCACTCTCGAAGAATGAGAATTTGCAGCTTGTTTCAGGTCTCAATCCCACCTATAGAAAAATGGTGAGTGCTTTAAGACAGAAGGCTGATGGGAAGCCTATGGAGCCTCTGTTGCAGTTCGTTTACGGATGGTATGCCAATAAGGACGCATGGAGCCAGCGCATGGTTTCAACTCGCGCTGCCTTCACCTACAAAAACCTTGCAGAGCAGGTTTCAGCCGATAAAATAAAGGCCCTGTTCGGCGACCCTGCCATATCGAGCGTTTCAAGGCTTGAAAAATACACGTCGTGCCCGTTTTCGTTCTATGTTCAATACGGTTTGGGGGCTGTCTCTTATACACATCTGA
>JAOABT010000169.1 GCA_026418215.1 Clostridia bacterium
AGATGTGTATAAGAGACAGCCTTTTCAAGCCATTCCTGGCCTTCCGCCCAGATACCTCCCAAAAAAGACTCGGGAAGGTCCTTGTTACCTGTCAAAAAAGGCTTTCTGCCCGCTTTGACAGCAAGGCAGTAAAAGAAATTGCACGCCAAAACCAGCAAAATCAGAAACACTAGAAGAATATAGATATATTTCATGCAAAGCTCCCAGGGTATGCCTTGTTACTTTGTGACTGTTGTGCGGGGAGTTGTTTTATCCCTGTTTCTAACATAAATATGCTTGATTTTACTGTTGTTAGAATCTCTTTCGTCAATCTCAAAATGCTTGAGCGTTTTGATGAGCGGAGTAAGCTTTGCAAAGCCGAAATTTCTGGCGTCAAAATCAGGCTGCTTTTTTTGAATAAGGTTACCGACATCGGCCAAAAACGCCCATCCATTCTCGTCGGCAACATCCGAGATAGAGGAGGCAATGAGGTTGATAACGTCGTCTCCGATCTTTGCAATTGGGTTTTTGTGCGGCTTTCTGGCTGCTCCGTCCTTCTGTGGCTCCCCGGTTTCAACAGGCTGCGAAGGAATGGTGGAGATGATTTCAAGATAGGTAAATTTGTCGCATGCGGCAATAAAGGAGTTTGGTGTCTTGCGCTCACCTATTCCCAAGACCTTCATGCCCGCCTCTCTCAAACGTATGACCAGCCGGGTAAAATCGCTATCGCTGGAGACGATGCAGAAGCCTTCGACCTTGTCGGAATAAAGGATATCCATGGCATCTATGATCATGGCTGAATCCGAAGAATTCTTGCCCGAGGTGTAGCTGTACTGCTGTATGGGTGTTATGGCATTTTCGAGGAGTACGTTTTTCCAGCCTACCACGTTGGGTTTGGTCCAGTCGCCATAAATCCTCTTGATGGTAGGAATTCCGTATTTGGCTATCTCCTCAAGAATCCCCTTGATATTGCTGTATGGCACGTTCTCCGCGTCTATCAGTACAGCCAGCCTGAGCTCAGAATTGCCGTTTTTCATAATTAATCCCCTTTGCTAAAAACAAATCCTTTATATTATGCCCTGAACGAATTAAAAAAAGGTGTCAATGTGCCATTTCCCTTCGGACTTCACAAGCTTGAAGGTAAAAGCGTACGTCTTGCCGCTGCCGTCCTTATAGGAAAGCTGGGATGTGGCCTGGTTTGCCGACTCCTGCGTCTTGAATTCAATTTGGCTGTCTATGCCGATAAGTGTATTGGAAACGGCGGTATACCAGACATCCACGGGCAATTCAGTGGTTGGATCGCTCAGGAGAAGTTCCGAAAGCCTTGGGGTTATTTCTTTGGACATGCCGTCAGCAATGGCCCTGAGTGTTAAATATTGTAGGATAACGTCCTGAACAACATCAGGATATTCGGGCAGACTCACCGAGGTATTCTTGGCTACGAAGCTGCCATTTTCCCATGCAAAGCTCCTTATTGTCGGGATATACAGCACATCGTAGCTGGAGCGGTCCTGGATATAGCCGTCGAAAGACCCATCAGAGTTTTCATCGATCAGGTAGTCGTGTCCCGATCCGGTGGCAGACGCGCTGTAGGCTATTGGGTTTAGACTGTCATCCTTTAGCTCCAAAAGCTGAAAGCCCGTAAGGGGGCCGCCATTGGTCAGGCCAAGGTAGATATAGTCTGATTTTGAGTCTTGCAGCTTAACCAACTGAACCTCGTAAATACCGTAGCCGCCGGATGCCAGATTATCGCCAAAAAGCTCTAGGCTATCACCCTTTTCCCTCAGAACATAAACACTCGAATAGTAGGTAGAAAGGTCGTCTTCGCCTTTTGTTCCTGCACCAGCCACAATTTCATAGCGGCCGTCGCCATCAATATCCTTCTTGGTACTAAAAAGGATTTCATTTTGTTCATCCTTGCTCTCTAAAAAAGCCTTAAGCCTTTCAGTTGGTACGGCCAGGTTCTCCTTATTATCCTGATCCGTTTCATCGCTCGCATCAGGAGTTGGCTCTGAAACTTCAGACGTGCTTTCCTTTTGAGTTGCCCCGGTTTTTGCATCCTCCCTGTTTTGCATACGCCCACAGGCTGAAACTGAACCTGCCAACATGAGAGCTAATAATAAAGCTAATACTTTTTTCATGGTTTATCTCCGATCTGATTTTTGTGGTTTCGCCTTTCATACCAGAGCCTTTCCCATACATAGGCTATCTTTGTTTCCCACATAGGGCTCAAAGTTCTCGATGGCCTGATATCCCATTTTCCGGTACAAGTAAATGGCCTCGGGCTGTCCAAAGCCTGTTTCAAGAATGGCCCTCGTATAGCCCTTCTTTCTGGCTAGTTCTTCTAGCTCTTTAATCACGAGCTGGGCAAAGCCTTTTCCACGGCAATCCTCAGATACGAAAATACGCTTAAGCTCCACAGAATGGGCGTCAAAGGCTTTGAAAGCCCCGCAGGCCGAGGGTATGCCGTTTCTGTAAAGGACAATGACATCAGGTATATGCTTTAATACATTATGAACATCATAGGCCTTTTGCATCTCACCATAGCGCTCATGAAGATCCCTGTCCAAGCGTGATGCAAGCATGTGATAATCCGGGTCTTCGCTGTTTGTTTGTTTAAGTACTAAATCATCCGGCATGAATATTTACCTCTGTTTATTCAAAGTGTTGCTCTCCAACGTATCATATTCTTCTCTGGTCAGAGTGTAAAGAAGCTGTCTCTTA
>JAOABT010000195.1 GCA_026418215.1 Clostridia bacterium
GCTCTTTTTCTCACTAGTGGGCGGCTCGACCTCGGCGGGAAGGTTAGTTTCGGGGGGAGGCTGTGCCACGCGGCGCCTTTGAATGTAGCTCCGGTATTTTTCCATATTATCGGCTTCTGCACATTCAATCATGGCTTATCATCCCTTGTGTTTTGTCACCTTCTCCATCATATGAGCGGTACAAGACAGGATATGTCAGAAGATTGGCTGAGCAAGTGTGAACCGTACTGACAGATGGTACAGGCCGTCTCCCTAAAAAAGTAGTCATGTTGCAGGGACCATTGAAACTCTTATATAGTTTTGGAGAAATGTTTCGGAATCACGATGACAGCGGCAAACTGGGGTGCATACAAAAAAGCTGCCTTCGAAAAGGCAGCTTCATGATTTCGCTTAATAATATTATTTTCTTGCAACCAGCTCGCGCCATGCAAAGTCGCCGCGCTGGAGACCGTTAATCAAGACCTCGGCTGTTGCCAGATTTGAGGCAATGGGGATATTGTTCTGATCGCACAGGGACCAAAGCTCTATAAGGCCGCTTCCGTCCAATTCCTCGGGATCGGCGAAATAAATAACCAGGTCCATTTCGTTGTAGGCAATACGGGCAATAATCTGCTGCTCGCCTAACTCCCCGAAGTCCAGAGTAAAAACGTCCAGATCCGTGGATTCGGAAATAATGGCCCCGGTTCGCCCGGTGGCATAGAGCTGATGCTTGGAAAGCACAAACTTGTAGGCAATACAAAAGGCTTCCATGAGCTCCTTTTTCTTATCATGCGCAATGAGAGCAATATTCATAGGCTTCCTCTCACCTTCCAGCGTTTTTCATGCCCTTAATGGGGATATTGGCCACAAGGGCGGGAACAATACGCTCCCCGTCGTCGCTGCTGGTTTTGGTTAATTGTATGTCCAAGGTATTTTCATCAATTTCCATGTAATTCTGAATAACCTTGATGATCTCGCTCTTAACCATTTCAAGGAACTGGGGAGACACGTTGGAGCGATCATGAATGAGAACCAGCTTCAAGCGTTCCTTGGCAACGTCCTTGGAGGTCTCCTTTTTTCTCATCAAAAGCTTGAGCAAATCAACCATGATACGTCCTCCTTAAGCTGGCTTGATGCCAAACAGCTTTTTCATCTTGGAGAAAAGCCCCTCGGGAACATTAAGATCCATAATGGGAACATCCTCGCCCATGAGTCTTCTGGTAATGTTGCGGTAGGCTTGTCCGGCCTGAGACTTACTGTCTGTGACGGCAGGCTCGCCCTTGTTGGTTGAAATGATGATGTTTTCATCATCGGGAACAACGCCGATCAGGTCGATGGCCAGAATATCAATAATATCCTCGATGGTCATCATGTCACCGCGCTTGACCATGTCTGGGCGCACACGGTTGACAATGAGACGGGGGTTTTTAATTTCGTTGGCTTCCAACAGACCGATAATGCGGTCGGCATCACGAACAGCCGAAACCTCGGGCGTTGTGACAACCAGTGCTTTATCAGCGCCTGCAATGGCATTTTTAAAGCCTTGCTCAATGCCTGCGGGGCAGTCAATTAATATGTAATCAAATTCTTTTTTCAGTTCTTCACAAAGCTTCACCATCTGATGAGGCGAGACAGCGCTTTTATCGCGTGTTTGTGCGGCAGGCAGAAGATGCAGTCCCTCGTAACGCTTGTCCTTGATGAGAGCCTGCTTTAAGCGGCAGGAGCCTTCCACAACATCGACAAGGTCATACACGATCCGGTTTTCAAGGCCCATGACCACGTCCAGATTACGAAGCCCTATGTCTGTATCAATAAGTACAACCTTCTTGTTCTGAACAGCCAGACCCGTACCAAGATTCGCCGTTGTGGTGGTTTTACCAACGCCGCCCTTTCCGGATGTGACAACGATAACCTCTCCCATATGTAAAAATCCTCCGAATACTGTCTTAATGCTAATATATCTGTTTTTAGGTTAAAAGTAAACGCGTCGGTAGTACCGGGCGGCTTCCTCCAATTGTTCTACAACGATGGCGCCATCCTTGATGGTGGCAATCTCGGGGAAAACCTTTCCTTCGTCAAGATCGGCAGGTGTACGGGCGATGACCTCGGCAATTCGGATTTGAGTGGGCTTTAATCCCAGAGCGTAAATGAAGGCGTCGCGGTTACCGTCGGCGCCTGCGTGAACCATACCGCGAAGGGTTCCCAGAACCACCACATTCCCCGAAGCAACAATTTCCCCGCCGGGGTTCACATCACCCATGATGACCACGTTTCCGTCGTACTGGATGCGAGTTCCGCTTCTGATGGTGCTTCTCACAAACTTGCAATTGCCCTCGTCCACACCGGCGTAAAAGAGCTTTCGTGTTGGAATATTATTGGGCTGAGCAGAACGGGTCGCAAAGGCATTCTGCCTGGCTTCATCGTCCTTTGAAAAGCTTTCGATAATGGCGCCGCTCTTATCGTCAAGAACTGCCCTGATGGCCTCTTCCTGCTGGATTGTTAAGGACAGGCCCCTATAGGTCACCTTGATGCGGGCTCCCTTAAAGAATCGGGCCGCGGCGCTGACCTTGCTCTCAATTTCAGTGAGGGCGTGAGTGAAAGAGTAATCCTCAGGAATGACAATAACCAAGCCCTCAGAGTTTCCTTTAAAGACGATTCCTTTTTGATCGAGTTCCATAAGATGCTTCTCCCTTTACCAAATAATATCAATGACTTCCTTGTCCTTTGCGGCAGTGTCGTTTTCTCTTTGTTCATTCAAACGGAAGTATTCCATCATAATATCACGGGCGATAGGCGCTGTATAGGCTCCCCAGACACCTCGTTCCACCACTACGGTGATGGCAATCTGTGGGTTATCATAGGGAGCATAGCACACAAACAAACCGTTTGACGAGGACTTTGCTTCCTTACCCGTTTCTGCCGTTCCCGTCTTTCCCGCAACCTTGAAGGGAAAATCCTTGAAGGCATTAACCGCGGTACCGTCGTTCGAGTTAGCAACGGCCACCATCCCTTTTTTTACAGCATTAATAGTGCTTTGCGCTATGGGGATTTTTTCTGAATCCTTGGAGGGCTCTACCACAATCTTACCTTTGTCGTCAACAGCCATCTTGATGAGGTGGGGCGTATATTTCTTGCCATCGTTAGCGATGGTACTGACAAAGTTGGTCATCTGTATAGGCGTAAAGGCATTATAGAGCTGTCCGATGGCAGCCATGCAGGTGTTTGCAGGGTACCATTCTTCGTTGTAGTTGTCGAGCTTATACTGCGGTGAGGCCAGTGACCCGATCTGCTCGCCTATTTCAATTCCGGTCTTCTTACCGAAACCGAAAATTTTAGCCCATTTCACGATGCGGTCAATACCGGTGTCACGGCCAACCTTATAGAAAAACATATTGCTAGAGGTTGCAAGAGCCTTTTCAAGGTTAATACGTCCCTGATTCCCCTCAAGGTTGGTAAAAAGCATGTCGCCGATTTCCTCTTTATAGGGACAGTCAATCTTGCTTTGAGGATTAATGATTCCGCTTTCCAGAGCTGCTATGGCAACCAGAGGCTTGTAGGTTGAACCCGGCGCATATTTACCCGATGTTGCTCGGTTCAAAATGGGCGAATCGGGGTTATTCCACAATGCATTGATGGCTTTGGCGTCGTTATTCAGAAAAATTTTTGGGTCGAAATCCGGATAGCTGGCCATGGCCAGAATTTCACCCGTATTGACATCCTGCACCACGACAGCACCTGCGTTGGCGTCGCCGAAGTTTTTCTTTCCGCCCATTCTCCTGATGCGCTCGATGTTCTGCTTAAGCGACTCGGCTGCCACCTTTTGAAGCTCAAGGTCGATGGTGAGGTAAACATCCTTCCCGGGAACGGGGGCTCTTTCGAGATAAGAGGCCGTGGTCTTGCCATTCTCATCGACCTCGCGGAAGGTTTCTCCCTGAACACCTCTTAAAATAGACTCGGCTGCCCTTTCAATACCCATTTTCCCCACGATATCATTTGCCACATAGGGAACACCGTCCTCCTGCTTCTGGATGCCGTCGTTGAAGGTTTTCAGCTCCTCGGGGGAAATGCCTCCCACATAGCCAAGGACATGGGACAACATCTGAGCATTTTCATAATATTCCCTGTATGGCTTGATAAAGGTGGTGACACCCCTGAACTCACTGCTTCTTTCCTCCAGCTCCGACATGGTGGTGGCCGAAATGTCATCGGCCAGAGTCAACGGGTTGTTGAGCTGTGGCTGGGTTAAGAGGATTTCATAGCGAAGCTGCATGATCTTGAAGGCTTCCTCGGTGGTGTAGGTGAGATCGATGCCGAAGGTCTTTTCACGCATATACTGAAAGGCCTGATCGGCGGTGATGATGTATTTGGCGTCCTCCTTGGTGAGAACGATGCTTTTGATGAAATCATTAACCTTATCGGTCTTGAAGCGGATAGGGTTGATGTCCATGTAGTTGGTCAGTCTGCTTTTATAGTACTTCTTATCCTTTTCAAGAGTATTGATGAGGTTTAAAAGCATCCGGTTCTTATCCTTGTTGGGCATGCGGATATCGACATACTGGGCGCAGTAGCCCATTCGGCTCCCGGCTATGGGAACGCCGTTTCGGTCATAGATATCGCCGCGCTTCGGGTAAATAACACCCTTTGCGGAAAGGCGGTAAATGGATTCATCCTTGTATTTCTGGCCATTAACAATCTGAATATTGGCAAGGTTATAGAC
>JAOABT010000573.1 GCA_026418215.1 Clostridia bacterium
CCAAAAAGTGAGTATGTATTCCTGCACCAGCACACGGAAAGGGATGGTAGTGATGATCATAAAGGGGTACATAAGCCAGTGTGATGATCAATGCCTTACGGTTATAGCCCCGTTTGATGACCCTTGGAAGATTGCAAAGCAGCACATAACCGAGTGCGAAATACGGCTGGATGATGGCCGCAGGATAAGTGCCGACCAGCGAAAGAAAATCTATGCTACCATACGCGATATCTCGCTGTATACCGGCCATCTTCCAGACGAAATAAAGGCACTTGCTAAATATGATTTTATTTGCAAAACAGGCCATGACTATTTCAGCTTGTCCGATTGTGATATGACAACAGCAAATGAATTCCTGACCTATCTAGTTGATTTCTGCTTGGAGCATGACATTCAAACCCAGGACAATTTGCTTGACCGCTCACCAGAAGTTGCAAGGTACGTTTATTCCTGCTTAGTACATAAGAGATGCGCTGTCTGTGGCGGTAAAGCAGAGCCCCACCATGCGGAAGATCGGATAGGGGCTGGGCGAAACCGGAAAGAGGTTACGCACTTTGGCATGAGAGCGCAGCCGCTCTGCCGAAAGCATCATACTGAGTGTCACACAATCGGGCAGCTGACATTCAACGATAAATACCATATCTTTGGCATCAAGATGGACACTGATCTGTGCCGGATATGGAAAGTGAAAGGTTGATACCACCATGATGAACAAGATTTTTTTACAGGGAAGGTTTGTTGCTGACCCTGAGTTAAGGCACACGCCAAGCGGGGTAGCCATAGCCTCCTTCCGGCTTGCTGTTGATCGTGATTTTAAAGACCGGGATACCGGCGAGAAAAAAGCTGACTTCATTAACTGCGTAGCCTGGCGGCAGACGGGGGAATTTGTTTCCCGCAGCTTCACAAAGGGGCGTATGGCAATTGTGGAAGGCCGCTTGCAGATCCGGGACTACAACGACCGTGACGGCAATCGGCGCACCATTGCCGAGGTTGTGGCTGATAACGTGTATTTCGGCGATAGCAAGAAGGATGGCGACAGTCAAGGAAGCAGTTATTCGCCGCCTGGCGGTGGCTATTCTGCACAGCCTGACGTAGAGCAGTTTGTGGAGCTAACGGACGAGGACGTGGAGTTGCCGTACTAGCGGGGTGATTTTATGGCAGAAGTTAAATGGATAAAGATTGTCACAGACATCTTCGGAAATAGAAAAATCAAGCAGATCGAAGCCATGCCGGAAGCTGACACGATCCTTGTTGTGTGGTTCAAACTGCTGTGCCTAGCTGGAAACATAAACGAGAGTGGCCTAATAACAATCACTAAAGACATCCCGTATACAGACGAGATGCTTGCGAACGAATTTAGAAGGCCTCTAAATACCGTCAGGCTTGCACTTTCCACATTTGAGCAATTCGGCATGATCGAGATTGTGGATAACATCCTATGTGTTTCTAATTGGGAGAAATATCAGAACACAGAATCTATGGAGAAAATCAGAGAAAAGACCAGGGAGCGGGTTTCTCGGCATAGGCAGAAGCAAAAGGAATTGGCCTCCCATGGTAACGTTACATGTAACGCTACAGTAACGCAAAGTAACGCACTAGAAAGAGATAAAGAAGAAGATATAGATAAAGATAAAGAAGAAGATATAGAGGGTGTCGGCAAAGCCGCCCCTCGCCCCTCTAAATCTGACTATGGCTTCTATCAATCTACTTACAATTCTTTGTGCGGCAACCTTCGAAAGTGCACAGCGCTGACGGAAAAGCGCAAGAAAGCGATCCGCGAATTCGAAAAGCAAATGGGCAAGGACGCGTTTGAGGAGGTATGCCACAAGGCCAACGAAAGCGCATTCTGCACAGGGGCCAATGACAGAGGGTGGAGGGCTGACTTCGACTTCCTGATTAGAGCGGACAAGGCGACGAACATCCTTGAGGGCAAGTATGACGGGAAGGAGATGGCAGATGGAAAGGCTTCAAGACCTGCTGGGCAATGCACCGGAAGAGCTGCGGATGAGAAGTGGGGCATTAAGCCAGCTTTCAGCATTGGAGATTGATCGCAGACGGGCTGAGATTTTGAACCGTCAGCGTGGAAATCTTGAGGGTTATGATTGCCAACAGTGCCTAAACCGTGGCTATTTCGTCCATGTGGATGACGATGGTGGGCGAAGGAGCGTGGAATGCAAGTGCATGGACACACGTAGGAGCATGGATGCAATCAAGCGAAGCGGGCTGTCCTCCTTGCTGGAGCGGTACACCTACGAAAAGTGGCAAGCCAATGAGCGATGGCAGAAGAGAGCCCTAGAGCTTGCTAAGAGCTACGCTGCCAAACCCGGGGGCAGTTGGTTCATGATGACAGGGCGCCCAGGGAGCGGAAAAACGCACCTATGCACTGCCTTGTGCGCCGACCTCATGAGGAATGGCAAGAGGGTAAAGTACATGCTCTGGCGTGATGTTTCGGTGCAGGCAAAG
The DNA here is from genome assembly GCA_026418215.1 of Clostridia bacterium. Classification (GTDB taxonomy): domain Bacteria; phylum Bacillota; class Clostridia; order DSM-8532; family DSM-8532; genus DTU059. The sequence continues at coordinate 2,464 of JAOABT010000573.1, forward strand.
GCTGTAGTGAATGACGAGGAGGAATACCGGCGCATCGTTGACCCACTAAAGACCGTTCCTGTGCTCTACATAGACGATCTCTTTAAGGCTGGCAAGGACGAGAAAGGCAACGTGAAGGTAACGCCCGGGGACATCAACCTAGCCTTCGAGATCATCAACTTCCGCTACAACGACAGCCGGAAGCTCACCATCATAAGCTCCGAGCGCAGTGTGGGGGACATGCTTTCCTTGGATGAAGCTGTGGGGAGCCGGATCTATGAGCGCACCAGGGATTTTTACATCCCACTGGATGGAGCCAAGAACTGGAGGATGGAATGATTAAACTTGTGATCCCCGGCGCCCTCCCCGGATTAAACGAGTACATAGCCGCAGAACGTCAGCATCGACAAAAGGCTGCTGCAATGAAAAAGCAGTACGAACACGCAATTATCCTCTTGATCAAGACCCAACTGCGAGGAGTCCAATTCTCGGGGCCCGTAAGAATGACCTATACCTGGCACGAAAAAGACCGCCGTAGGGATAAGGACAATGTCTCAAGTATGGGCCGGAAGATCATTCAGGATGCCATGGTTAAGGCTGGTGTGCTGAGTAATGACGGGTGGGCCGAAATAGACTCCTTTCAAGACAACTTTTCCGTAGACAAGCGAAACCCACGGATTGAAATCACAATTGAGGAGGTTAAGCATGGCCAAGAAACCCCAAAAAGTCGAGTGCGAAATGAAGTGCACCGATAGGAGCATGTGCAGAAGGTGTGGCTGGAATCCTGCCGAGGATGAGCGCAGTAAAGATTACATAGCCAAGCATGGCCTGATGGTTAAGACTGTCTCTTATACACATC
>JAOABT010000272.1 GCA_026418215.1 Clostridia bacterium
GTTATAGCGAGCAGCGAATCCTATAAGCATGATAATCTCACCCGGGAGAAATGCCCCGAATGCGGCAAATACATGCTCGATATCAACGGAAAGAAGGGGAAGATGCTGGTCTGCCCCGATAGAGATTGCGGCTATCGAAAAGGGATTTCGCAGGTTTCCAATGCACGGTGCCCCGAATGCCATAAGAAAATGGAAATTAGGGGAGAAGGCCAGAATAAGAGCTTTTACTGCACATGCGGCTACCGCGAGAAGCTTTCTGATTTTTCAAAACGCAAAAGTGAGCAGGTAAACAAGAAAGAGGTCGGAAAATTCTTACGCCAGCAGGAGAAGGAAGAGAACATCAATTCAGCGCTGGCCGAGGCATTGTCCAAATGGGAAAAGAAATAAAAATAAAAAAAGAGAACATGAATCCGCTTTTGGCGAGGCTACAGTTAAATGGGATAAGAAATAAAAGAAGAGAACATGAATCCGACTCTGGCAAAGCAACAGTCAAAGGAAAAAAATGAAACAGCAAAAAGCAGTTTGATCCATTCGAGCAAACTGCTTTGTTATTAGGATTTTAAAGATATTGTTATCAAGATTTTACAGATATCGTTATTAGGTTTTTGCGGATATCAATATTAGGGTCTTACAGGTATTGCTATATTACAGATTTTACGGAGCCTTAACCTCCTGCTTGCCGGTGACCTTGCTGGTAGCGTCCATGGTAAAGCCCTTCTGGGCATCAGCATTTGCAAAATAGATATTTCCATCAACGGTGGCATCAATTAAAGCGAAATCAGTCGTGTTGACATAAACATCGCCCTTGAAGGTACCATGCTGAATACTGGCCTTGGGGCTATTAATGGTGAATTTCGGTGCTGTAAGGGTGTAGCGTGCGGTGATTTTACGGTTGGCATCCTGAGCATAAAGGGCTATTTTACGCTGGATGATATCCTTGCCATCCTTATCCTTCTTGCCATTTTTGTATTCGCCATCGAGCACAAGATCCTTGTTGATGGTCAGATCTTTTACAATGGCAATAATCCAGGTGCCGTTATTGCTGATGGCCTTCATGAAAGCCTCCGGATTATCCACAATGGAAGCACTTGTCTTCACATCTGCAGTCGCTGAGGGGCTGGCACCTGATGCTGACGGTGATGGAGATCCCGGATTGGTTGTAACGCCACACCCAGCAATAACTGTCAATACGACGCTGAGCGCGAGAATAATCGTTAGAGCTCTGGATTTCATGGTTCATCCTCCTTATGCTGTCGTGTATATCGTCACCCACATTCTTACCAAATATATGACTGTTTATTCTTTCTCTGGTTGGGAATATAATGATTAAACAATTTTCAAAAACAGACACTAAAGCCTGCAACCAATCTGCATTGAGGATGTGTTAGATGAAAAAATTGTGAAAGAACCAAAAGCATTCTGCTCGTAAGTCTTAAGGTATGATTCGGGTATCACCTAGGTTTTGTTTTAACGCTTTTTTATGTCCTAACCTTGTCTGAAGTCTTTTAATTACCTTATTCCCAAAATGATTGAACCATAGGGCATCGACTTCATAACTATGATTTTTAGGGGGTAATCTAATGCTCAAAAACACTTCGCTTAAGGGAAAGCTTTTTGTCACCGTAGCCATACCGCTCATAGCCATGCTTATTGTCTCTATTATGGCCGTAACGAGCCTAAACTCAGTATTTGCCAATATGAAAAGTAAAATCAAGCAACAGAATTACGAATCCATTTCCTTGGTGTTGAATGCTGACCGAGATATGTATCAGGCACTGAGCGGCTTTATGAAGTACAAATATCAGAGCCTCACAAGCAAGGATAAGGATGATAACAAGGCCTTTCTTGAGAGCAATATGAATGAGGCCTTCGACCGCGTAGGCCAGGCAGCAGCCAAATTCAGCCGGGACGATAAGTTCTGGGGAAGCTACCGCGATAAGAGCGGGAAAACGATTATCGACTATTTTGATGCCTACAAACAGGACTTTGAAGCCTGGAGAAAGGCAGTTCTTGCATCTTTCGATGCGGGCTCACCTGATGCTAACGAGGAGCAGTTCTCCAAGGCCAGAGGTTCCCTTAATGCGATAGGTGAGATGATTGATTCGGGAACCAACCAGATTATCAAGCACAGTGAAGACGATAAAAATGCAAATTCAACCGTAATGATCATTATTGATGGTCTGGTTTTTCTGGTTGTACTTGGCTTGGCTTATCTGCTGGTCATGTTGATCTCAAAGCCAATCCATCAGCTGACGCGTATTGCTGAGAAAATTTCCAAGGGCGACAGCAGCGAAAGCATAACAGTAGATTCCAGAGACGAAATCGGAAGACTCAAAAAGGCGTTTGCCGAAATGGTCGAGGATATCAAGATTAAGACCGAGGCGGCGTCCCAGCTTTCGCAGGGAAACCTGGATGTCAAAATTGTGATTCGTTCCGAGGCTGATAGCCTCTCCACGAGTATGGAAAAGCTAAAAAATACGCTTAATCAGATGATTCAGGACACCAATCTCCTAACTGACGCAGCGCTTTCAGGCAATCTTACGGTCCGTGCCGACGGCAGAAAGCATCTGGGTGATTTTAAGAAGATCATTGAAGGCATCAATGAAACCCTGGACGCTTTTGTTAAGCCTATCAACGAGGTCTCAGAGGTTATGGGCTCAGTCGCATCCGGCCATTTGAATGTCGCTGTAAGCAATAACTACAAAGGTGATTTCGCCAAGCTTTCTGAATCGGTCAACAAGACGGTTTACAGCTTGAGAACCATAATAAATGAAATTTCGGACATCCTTCAACAAATTGCATCGGGCAACCTTAATATTGAGGATATACGACAGTATGAAGGCGATTACGGCAGAATATCAGAATCCATCAATACCATACTCAAATCGCTCAATGAGCTGGTGGGAGATATCTCAAAGGCTTCGGAGCAAGTGGCCATAGGCAGCAGCCAGGTTTCTGAGGGCAGCATCCAGCTGTCTCAAGGCGCCACCGAGCAGGCCAGCTCCATTGAGGAGCTGTCTGCCAGCATGACGCAGATTGCCACCCAAACCAAGATGAATGCAGCTAACGCGGCTCAGGCCAATCAGCTCGCGCTGGAGGCCAAGGACAATGCCAACAAAGGCAACGAACGCATGAAGGATATGCTTGCGGCCATGGAAAACATCAATGAAACCTCGGACAATATCTCGAAGATCATTAAGGTTATAGATGAAATTGCCTTCCAGACCAATATTCTGGCTCTTAATGCAGCGGTAGAGGCTGCGAGGGCAGGCCAACACGGTAAGGGTTTTGCAGTGGTTGCTGAGGAGGTTCGCAATCTTG
>JAOABT010000321.1 GCA_026418215.1 Clostridia bacterium
AGATGTGTATAAGAGACAGCAGTTACAGAGAAGGAAGTAGCAACGAACTTGTTGCCATAAAGGTCCTTAACGTCTCCGTTAGGTGTAACGAAGATTGTGATTGTACCAGCAGGTACCTTCTTGTTGGAGAAGTCAAAGGTCCAAGAATCAGCTGCAGCAGAGTCTATTGCAGTCTTAGAAACAGTGTATGCTTCGTAACCCTTAACACCATGAGATACATCAATGGTACCATATACAGGACGATCAAACTTAACCTTGATTTCGCCGGGCTTAGCGGAATCGATAGAAGCTGTAGGAGCAGTTGCTACCTTAGCGAAAGCGTAAGTAATGGTCTTTTCAAATACCATGTTTCCAGCAAAGTCGAATACCTTGTTGGTTCCAACCTTAACATCAACATTACCTTCGAGAAGGTTTGTGCCAAGTGTAATTTCAACATACTTTCCAGCGTCATCGATCTTGCTAACGGAATATGTCCATGTGTAGCTGCCAGCCTTTACAGAGAAGGCATCTGTAGGAACAGACTTAACAGGCTCGCTGAAGTAGAGACGGAGGGTCTTGAGGCCAACAGCCTCAACCTTATCAAAGTTGGGGAATACAGTATCAGCTACGGTAATAGTAGAGAAAGAAAGATCCTCAGAAATCTTTGTGCCGTCTGCATCACGGAAGTCCTTCTTAACTGTTACCTTAGCGGTAGAGTTATTGGTGAGCTTCACGGAATCGCCAACACCAAGAGTAAGAGTAACGGTCTTGCCATCAGCTGCAATTGCTGCGCCGCTTACTGCAACAACATCGCTACCCTTGTCTTTTACTTCGTACTTGGAAATGTCTTTAGCATCATCAGTATTAACAGGCTTGTTGAATACAACCTGAATCTGCTTGAGGTTGAGAGCGGTAGCGCTTTCAATCTTAAGACCTACAGGAGCGGGAGCCTTGCAGAAGCCATTGTCAGAAGCGATCTTCTGATCAACTGCCTTAGCATCGATAAGAGCCTGAATAAGGGTCTTGCCGTCAGCATTTACGCCGGACTTAACTGCAGCGTAAAGTACGCCAACAGCGTCGTCACGAACGAGGCTTGCTTTGAAGCCTAAGGATACAGCAGAAGCGAGACCAGCCTTAACAGCGGTTTCCCAAGGATTAGCGAAATCAACATTAGCATAACCCATAGCACGGAGTGTGAGGGTTACGAATGTCTTTCCGTCAACCTTTGCGTTGGTGTCGAAGTAAACTTTGCCACCACGGCCAACGCCATTGGTGATACCGGTCTTAAGAGCAAATGCTGCATAAGCCTTTCCCCATGAAGGAATTGTAGAAGCGTCAGCAACCTTAGCTAACTGCTCATCAATTTCAGCCTGGGTGAGAGCAAGGGCAGCTGCGTCTTGGCCCTTAGCACGGATTACGAGTGTCATCGCCTGGATTCTTGGCAGGTTGTTAGCGAGGCCAAGATCTGTGTCGCTTACGCCCTTGAAGAGACCTACGTTCTTCAGAGCCTGAGCCTGGGTCTCATTAGCGACGCCAGCGGCGAGTGCAGGAACCATCATCGATGCGATCATCGCAACGGCCATGATTACTGCCACAATTTTCTTAAGGTTTCTCATGATGAAAATCCTCCCTTTTGTTCTGGAAGCAGGTCACTAAGTTTTCAAAGCCAGATTACGCCTGCTTCCTGTTGAGCAATCTGACTTTGTTTGCTTTATTGATTCAGACAGGAAGAGTTATCCACCCATCATGAATTCGATTTTGATTATATCACCCGCATTTTTGGGGGTCAATAATGCCAACAGAGGTGTAAACAAAATGTAACTTAGGTCCTCTATCACAACAGTAGTGTAATAAACCCTTAATATTATCGGCATTCTGGGGATTGGCATAAGTAGGAAGCAAGGATTTTTATGGCATCTTTTTTCCCTTTAGTTTGAAATATCAGGGAGCGTACTTTAGCGCTTTCTGGAAGACCATGAAGATACCATCCTATGTGCTTCCTCATCTCTAGCGATGCTTTGTGCTCGCCTTTTATTTCTTCCATCAGGTCATAGTGTCTTTTTATTGTATTATAAAGATTTTCTTTGTTGATACTTACACTATAGTGACCGTTGCCTAAGTGTGCATTGACATTACTAAAAATCCAGGGGTTTCCCTGTGCTCCCCTTCCTATCATCACAGCGTCGCATCCAGTAACATCAAACATTATTCTCGCATCTTCCGGTTTCTTTATATCTCCGTTACCTATTACAGGTATTCTTAAAGCCTTTTTGACTTCTTTTATAATTGCTAAGTCAGCATGACCAGAATAATACTGTTCTCGTGTTCTACCATGTACCGTAACTGCACTAGCCCCTTCCTCTTCGCATATCTGGGCAATTTCTACGGCATTTACAGTTGTGTCATCCCACCCCTTTCGAATCTTGACTGTAACGGGTTTTGCAGATGATCGTACAACTTCTCTCACAATTCGCCTGACCAGCTCCGGCTTTTTCATGAGCGCCGAACCCTCACCGTTCTTGACAATCTTAGGCGCGGGACAACCCATATTAATATCTATTAGGGAAATGTCTTTTCTATGCGATAATCTTTGAGCGGCTTCGGCCATAATCTCAGGTTCGGAACCAAATATTTGCGCCGCCACAGGTTCCTCCTCCGGACGAGTTTCAGATAATGACATCGTTTCTTCATCATTATAATGCATGGCCTTTGCGCTGATCATCTCTGTATATACCAATGATGCGCCTTGCTCCTTGCATAGAAGGCGAAATGGCAGATCAGTCACACCTGCCATCGGAGCGAGAAATATATTACCCGAAAGTTTTAGAGAGCCTATCTTCAATGGTAGCTCCTCCCAGACATTGTGCTTAATAAGGTTTAGCTGAATATTATGGAAGTCATTATGGGTAAAAAAGAAACCTTCTAACCAAAACGCTAGAAGGCTGTAATTGCGTGTAACTGTTTTGACGGATAAAATTAGAATGGAAGGTCCTCGTCGTCCTCATTGAGGGCGTAGAACCCATCTCCGTTTTCAGGCTTTTCAGCTGAAAACGACGGCGCAGAAACCTGAGGCGCATGTCCTCCGGCATAATTATTAGGCGCTCCGCTTCCTTCACGCTTGCTGTCTGCAAAATAGACGTTTTCAGCATGAACGTCGTCGCTATAGCGCTTATTTCCCTGCTGATCGGTCCACGAATTATTGCGAAGGTATCCTTCAATCAAAACCTGTTGACCCTTCTTGAAGTACTTTCCTACAAATTCTGCAGTAGTTCTCCAAGCTGTAATATTAAAGAAGTCGGCATTAGGCTGACCTTCCTGTGGCTTCCCAGGTCGATTGACAGCTAACTTGAAGCGGGTCATGGGTACGTTGCTTTGCGTGTATCGCGTTTCCGGATCGGCAACCAGCCTTCCCATTAGGATGACTTTGTTCATCCAATTACACCACCTAACATAAATTTGGTTTCTGCAAAAGTACATGATTAGAAAGAATTAAGCGTCCTTTCTAATAACCATATACTTTAAAACTCCCTCAGTAATCTTGAAATTTCTCTCAAGCTCAGCAGGGAAGTCGGAATTCGCCGAGAAGTTCATCAGTACATAGTACCCTTCCTTCTGGTCTTGGACTTCGTAAGCAAGCTTCTTCCTGCCCCATTCCTCTACCTTCTCGAGCTCACCGTTAGCGGAAACGAGGTTGGAAAACTTCTCAACCAGGCCCTTAACGTGCTCTTCATCAACAGTAGGAGAAATGATGTAGACGGTCTCATACTTATTCATGACGCATGTCACCTCCTTTTGGACTCATCGGCCCTGCAATCTATGCAGAGCAAGGATTGGCCGTAATCAATTTTACAGCATTGACTATAATAACACATATGTTCGAGTATGTAAAGGTGAAGAATGTGGGGCTACTTTTAGTTTGAGAAAATCCAATTTAATGTTATAGCGTGATTAGCTGAATTTGATTTTTGGTTAATTGAATTTAATGATAAGCAGAGACTTATAGGGTCACATGCTACCAATACATATAAAGGTTTGTATCTTATCCTATGGGAACAGTATTGTAAACTCACTATATAGAAAGAACACTCATGCAAAATGCAATAATAAAAATTATCAAACTGCCTGTTTTGAAGCCGTTGAACGATCTTTCTTAGGATTTCGCGAGCTGCGCGCTGAATCCTTATTGCTTTTGTATACACTTCCGGGAGTAAATAAAACGCTCATTGTTTTAAAAATAAGTTTAATGTCCAGTAATAAGGAGTAATTTCTTATGTACATCAAATCATATCTAAGCTTGTCTTCAGGTGTGGTACTGTAGTTTCCATAAATTTGAGCATATCCCGTAATCCCCGCTTTAACAATAAACCGATGATTGTATTCTGGTAGGTCCTGAGAAAATTGTTCTACAAAGCAAGTTCGCTCCGGTCGCGGGCCAACAAGACTCATGCTGCCATATAGAACATTAAATAGCTGCGGCAACTCGTCAATACGTGTTTTTCTTAGAATCCTTCCCATCCATGTCACACGTGGATCCTTCTCTATTGACAAGACCGGGCCAGTCAAGCTTTCTGCATCCTGATACATTGTTCTAAATTTATATACATTAAAGGCTTTATTCCCTTTTGTTATTCTTTCTTGTTTATAAATGGCTGGACCTTTGGAAGTAACCTTAATAAGCAGCGCAGTAATAAGCATCAAGGGGCTTAAAACGGCTAAGCCTACTATTGAAACAAGTACATCGAATACACGTTTAAAGAATACTTGTTCCGTCGTAAGACCTAAAACACCAACCATAAACGCAGGTGTATCCTCCAATTGCACCAATTTTGAGTTTACGAGGGATATTTCAAATACCTCAGGAACCATATAGATAACTTGCTTTCTCCCCATGCACCGATTAATTATTTCTGCCTTGAGCTCAGCAGGTATATCGGAGCTAATGTAGACTTCATCCATGTCCTTGAGGCGTTTCATAATAACTTTTTCCTGAGATAGGTCAAGTATCAGCCTTTTGTCTACCTCTTCATTTTTCAAAAATGTGTTGATTTTCTCTACAATGACATTAGATACAGAACTTTTACATATGATCATCACTTTTTTATGTACTGACAATCTGCGACTTATGTAGAGAAGGAATACATGAAATAGCCCGAGTAGGACAAACTGAATAAACGGTACCATGATTAATACGGTCCTTGGAAAAGAAAAGCCCTGCAGCATATAAGTAATGGAAATGGTTGTGATGCAAAGAAGACAAATAACATAGACCAGTGATTTTAACACATCATAAACACTTTTTCTGTAGAAGGATAGAACTTTATTCATGTCAATGTAGATGATGGATGCCACAAGAATATAGGGAGCTGCGTTTGTGAAAGAAGAATAGTTGTAATCTGGGGGTGATCCTTTGAATTTAAGATAAAAGGCTGCAACATATGAAAGATATATGATAAGCAAATCTGCTATTACAATAACCAACTTATATGTTCTCTTGAGTTTCATAAAAAAACCGGTCATTGCTATCACTTCCTAATACGCACCCTTATCTCTTGAACCATATTTATTGTAAGTTTAAATGTATTGGCTGTCAACTTTATGATTATGGGGGCACACTGTTTGATTACAAGGACGCCCCCACAGTGCTACTGTATCATATTTTTCATAATTAATGTTAGTAGCTGACCAACTTTACGCTCAAGTGCTGCCACTCGTTCTTTTTCAACAGCCAGTTCCTTTTTTCTTCCGTTGAACCTTTCTTAAAAACGTCGGTAGCTCGTTCCAGAAATTCAGATTTCCATCGACTTAACATGACTGGACTTACAAC
>JAOABT010000343.1 GCA_026418215.1 Clostridia bacterium
CGCCGCCAAAGGCCAAGCCTGCGGTCGCAATGATATGACCTCTTAGGCCCCAGTTAAGCTGGGTGGCCGTGGTCATGGTATATTTTGCGAACATGGCGATGGTAGAAGCCTCGCTTCCGGTGATAAAGCCTCCGAAGAGTCCCACAAAGGAAACAACAGCACCGTAGGCCTCGTTGAAGAACTTGGCCGATGCATCGGCAAGGACCTTCACCATGCTGGAGGTTGCAAATTTGTTGCTTTGCATGCTAAAGCCCGACATATTCATCACTTCACCAATGGCGAAGAAGATGGCCGCTGAGAATACGGGACGCGGAGCGCGTTTCCACCATACTTTAAAGGTCTCCTTAATCTGTTTCCCCGTAGGGCGGAGAAATGGAATAGACAGCAGAATGCTTGCAAGAATCCAGGTGTAAGCATTCCAGAGGGCTCGTGTCGGGATGCCCTTCAAATCTGCCGAAACACCGAATATAGGGAGCTTCAGCTTATTGTAAAGCTCATTAAAAATGGGCTTGGGAAGGTTCAGCGCCAGAATAAGTACGATGAGGATGATCCAAGGCATTAAAGCCTTCCAAAGAGGATAAGCCTTCTCATAGGCTCGTTCTTCCTCGGTCAGGCGACTCTTGTCAATGACCTTCTTACCGGTGACCAATAGATAGATAACCATGGCGATGATGACAGCGATACCGGAAAGGACTCCGGTAAGCACAACCAGGTTTTCAACCTTGTTGGTAAAGTAGGAAACAACTCCGATGACGACTCCTGTAATCAAGCAAGGGAGCCAGCCTTCCCGGATGCCCTTCCATTTTTCCACAATCCAGAGCATTGAAAAGCCGATGAGTGTTGACACAATGGGCAGGAACATATAGAAAACGCTGCCAGCCTGAGCCAGTGTGATTTCGTTGCCCTTTCCCAAAAAGCTGTTGGCCAGGTCAACAAAGACAACAATAGGAGCACCTAGTAAGGCATATGTACAGAGCGAATCGTAGCCGATTGCAGGAAGTGCAATGGCGACATAGGTGCTGTAGCCCATGGCTACGAGGATGGGAGGGAGCAGGGAAACAGGTGTGGCACCCACAGCGACCATCAGCGTTCCAAAGCCGATATTGATCATCATGATCTGAACAGCGCGGTTTTCAGAGGCCAGGGTCTTAATGAAAATAATGATCCTCTTTAAAGCTCCTGTCTTTTCAATGTAAGCCATTTGTAAAAGGGAAGTGGCTACGATCAGTGAGACAGAGAACGACTTGATAAAACCTGCAAGTGTCGATCTTAAAACAACTTCAAAGGAGGTCTGAAAAAACAGAACGGCGATAAAGGAAATGGCTAACCAGCCCACGATGCCGCTTATGTCGGCGGGCTTTTTCAAGACAATTAGCATGACGAGAATCAAGACAATGGGTAATAGAGTGAGACAAAGAGAACTCACTAGACTCATGTGCTACCATCCTTCCAACTTAAAGCTTAAAATTCCTACACATACTACCTTGCTGCATGCCAACCAACGGGTTGACGTTATTATTGTATATGAAGATATAGCGAAAATAAAGACTTTTTGTATAACGCCTTCAATTTGGCCTTGCAGCCATTTCCTATGAGTCTTATAATAGTGAGCAGGTGATCACTAATGCAATACAAAAAGGATGAGCTCAAAAACACCATCCTTCAAAACGCAGAAAATGAGTTTTTCGAGAAAGGCTTTCAAAATGCCTCTCTGAGGCAGATTGCAAAGCTTTCCAATACGACCATCGGTAACCTCTATCACTACTTTGAGAGCAAGGAGGCCCTTTTTGAAGCGCTTGTGGGTCAGGAGTACCAGGGCTTTCTATTCTTTATCAATAACCATGGCAACATTGAGGCACCAAACCAAGCGTGGGAAACAAGAGATATCGGGATATGGCGAAGGCTTTTAAGAGAGTTTATCCAGAAGGTCTCGCCGGTCTTTACAAAAAGATTCTACCTTTTAGTCAGCCGCAGCCAAGGGACACGTTACGAAACCGTTCGTACAGCCTTTATTAGCTTTATGGAGGAGCACTTTCTCGAGCACCTCCGTGAAACCAAGACGCACTGCGCTGAAGAAATGGGAAAGATCATCTCGGAACAGCTGCTCGCGAGTCTTCTGACCATCATAAGGGATTATTCGGATGAGACCAAGAAATCGGAGCTTATTGCCGAAACGTTGCTGTTTACCCTTATAGGTGCTATGGGAATCCTGGAGGATTAGTCTTTTTACTATAAAAGCGATCACGTGTTCATTAATAGGAGGAGTTAAGATGATAACGGTACAGAACCTGGAATTTCAATACCAAAAGAGTCAGACTAAGGCCATTAAAGGGATCAGCTTCGATATCCATAAGGGGGAGGTTTTTGGCTTTCTAGGGCCCAGCGGCTCAGGAAAGACAACGACGCAAAGGCTTTTGATAGGGCTTTTGAAGGGCTATCAAGGGAGCATACATATTTTATCCCGTGAGAGAAGGGAATGGGGGAGGGAGTTTTTCGAGAAGGTGGGTGTAGCCTTTGACTTTCCAAACCTTTATCTTAAGCTCACAGCTTACGAAAATCTGAAAGTTATTGGGGCCTACTATAAGAATGGCCGAAAGAATTATGAGGAGCTTCTGGAGCGAGTAGGTCTTCTCCCATACAGAGACCAGCGTGTTGAGGGCTTCTCCAAGGGAATGAAGATGCGGCTCAATTTCATCCGTTCCCTGCTCCACGAACCTGAGCTGCTGTTTTTTGACGAACCGACCTCCGGGCTTGATCCTGTCAATGCCAAGGTCATTAAGGACATTATTCTCGAGCTTAAAAGCCAGGGGAAAACAGTCTTTCTCACCACGCATAACATGACGGTTGCCGAGCAGCTTTGTGACAGGGTAGCTTTTTTGGTGGACGGTCGGATTCCGGTATGCGACAGCCCGGCAAACTTAAAGCTGCAGCACGGACGAAAGCTCGTCAAGGTCGGCTTTACAAACGGAGATGAATTGGCGGAGCAGGAGTTTCCCCTTGATAACATTGGGCATAACGCGGAATTCTTAAAGCTTCTCGCCGCTCAGGATATCAAAACCCTTCACAGTCAGGAGGCAAGTCTGGAAGAAATCTTCATCAAGCTCACGGGGAGGGAATTGGTATGAGGTTTAAAAATGCGCTCAAGGCCGATATGACCTTTCAGTTCCGCCAGGGCTTTTATTGGGTGTATCTCTTTCTGACTCTCATTTACCTGGTCGTCATGGCCAAGCTGCCTGATGGGGAGCTTAAGTCCTACGCCATTCCTTTTGTGGTTTATTCGGACCCCTCGATAGTAGGTTTTTTCTTTATTGGCGGTATTGTCATGCTCGAAAAGCTTCAGGGCGTACTAAAATACCTGGGTGTCACCCCCCTGGCCGCAAGAGAGTATCTGCTTTCAAAGGCGCTATCGCTTTCATTGGTTTCTTTGGCTGCGGGAGGGCTTATTACAGCGGTAACCTATAGAGGTTCAGTAAACGTGGTTCTTCTGGTTATGGGGATTTTGCTGTCGTCAACCTTTTTTACGCTCTATGGCTTTCTTGTGGCTGCCAGAGCCCGAACCATTAACCAATACTTTATAAAAATGGTTCCCTATATGCTTTTAATCGTCTTGCCATGCTTGTTCCTCTTAGTCAGCAAGGACTCCATTCTGCTTGATTTTCTTCCGCCGATTGCCGGTGTGAGGCTTGTGCTGGGGGCTTTTAAGGGTCTTGACGCTGGCAGGGCCCTAATCGACGCCGGCGCCTTGGTGATCGCAAATGTTCTGGTTTTAAACCAATGCCATCAAACCTTTGAAAAGATAATGGTTTCGGAGGAGGAATAACATGAAAGCAATAGGTGTGGGACCTGACTTAAAAAGACTCGTAAGAGAGCCCATTATGATACTGCTCTTTCTGGTTCCGTTGCTGGCACTGTGTGCTATTAAGGTCATTCTGACCGTTGGCATGCCCATTCTTCTCAAGGAAACGGGTTTTGACCTCACACCCTGGCTAGGCTATGTGCTTTGCGAGGTGCTTCTGATAGCGCCGGGCATGCTGGGCGCTGTTGCCGGCTTCATGATGATAGACGACCGCGATGAGCGTATGACAGACCTCATGGCCGTAACTCCCCTGGGTTTTTCGGGCTATATGCAAAACAGGCTCATGATGCCTTTTATCATGAGCGTTGCCTATACCCTCTTGGGTTACTTCCTTCTTAATATTTATGAGTTGAATGGAATAAAGCTTGTGCTGATCTGCCTCATGACAGGGATGGAAAGCATTACAGTAGGCCTTTTCCTGTACCTTCTCACCGATAACAAGGTGAAGGGGCTGACCTATGCGAAGGGCCTCAGC
>JAOABT010000375.1 GCA_026418215.1 Clostridia bacterium
AGATGTGTATAAGAGACAGCACGTATGCTGCTGCAGCTTCAGATTGAGAATGTTGCCATTATCGAAAAGCTGAATATGACCTTATCCGAGGGCTTCAATGTCCTGACGGGTGAAACCGGCGCCGGAAAATCAATTTTGATTGATTCCCTGAATGCGCTGTTAGGGTCAAGGGTTTCAAGAGAGCTCATCCGCTCCGGGGCAGACAAGGCCACCGTGCAGGGGCTGTTTTCCCATGGCCCCGAGCTTAATCAGGTTTTATCCGAATTTGGTCTTGAAGCCGGTGAGGATGAAACCATTCTTATTTCGCGTACCTTTAACGAGGCAGGTAAAAATATTTGCCGTGTTAACGGCTCCTTGGTCACGGTGGCCATGCTCAAGGAAATCGGGCAGAGGCTCGTGGATATTCACGGCCAGCATGACAATCAATCCCTCCTAAGGCCTGAAACCCATATCACCCTGCTGGATCTTTTTGCCGGCGGAAAGCTTACTGAGCTGAAAAAGGCCTACCAGACCGAGCTTCAGGAGCTTCATAGCCTGAGAGCACGTTTGAAGGGGCTTTCAGGTGAGGGTAAGGAGCGGGAGCGCACCATGGATATGCTGCGTTTCCAGATTGAAGAGATCGAGCGTGCGGGGCTGACGCCCGGCGAGGATGAAGAGCTGGAGCGGCAAAGCCGCGTGCTTTCCCATGCCGAGGAAATTATCGAGTCCTTTGCCAATGCCTACGAATGGGTCAAGGGCGGAGATTCGGAGGAGCAAAGTGCGCTGGACAAGCTGGGTGATGCTCTGGAAGCCATTCAGAAGGTGGAGGACATCGACCCTGACTATGCGGGTATCTGTGCGACCCTTGAAGAGGTACAGGAAAAGCTTAGCGACCTATCGCGCCATATCCGCCAGGTTCGTGACAGCATGGAGTATGACCCTCGGCTACATAAGAGCGTTGAGGAGCGCATAAGCTTGATTCAGGGGCTTAAAAAGAAATACGGAGAGGGCATTCCTGAAATCCTGAGCTTCTTGGGCCAGGCCAAGGCGCGCTTGGATGAAATGGAAAGAAGCGAGGAGCTTATTCTCGAGCTGAAAGCCAGGATTGACCGGGCGGAAAAGTCTTTACATAAACAATGCGACCAGATGAACGCCCTTAGAAAGGAAGCGGCGAAGCTTCTCCAAAAGGGTATTCTGAAGGAGCTTGCTGACCTTGAAATGCCCAAGACCCAGTTTGAGGCTTCCGTTATCTCCTGTCCGGAGGAGGGCTTCACTGAGGATGGCACCGACAGGGTGGAATTCCAGTTCTCGCCTAACCCCGGGGAACCGCTGAAGCCACTTTCTAAAATTGCTTCAGGCGGTGAAATGTCACGCGTGATGCTCGCCGTCAAGTCCATCCTTGCAGGCATTGACGCCATTCCGACCCTTGTGTTTGATGAAATTGATACAGGTGTTAGCGGCAAGGCGGCATCGAAGGTTGGGGAGAAGCTCAAGGCCGTGGCAAGGGGACATCAGGTTTTGTGCATTACGCACCACGCCCAGATTGCAAGCCTTGCCGATGCCCATTATTTCATCCGGAAGGCCGAGCAGGCAGGGCGCACGGTAACCTCTGTCCAAGTTCTCGAGGAGCAGCAGAGAGAAGACGAAATTACAAGGCTCTTAAGCGGAGAGCAAGCGACCGAAGCGGCGAGAAGCCTGGCGCGCGAGCTTTTGAAAAACGGCAGGGCGTAGCACCTTGTGCCGGGTAGGTCTAAACACCGCTCAAGAGGTTAAAATAAGGAAGGATAGAGGCATATCCTTCAATCAAGCCCCTTTGAAATGGAGAACAACATGATCATCAAAAAGGCAGAGCATTTGATTACTGCTGTGGAACCCAAGCAATATCCCCAGACGGGATGGCCCGAGGTAGCCCTTGCCGGCCGGTCCAACGTCGGAAAGTCTTCCATCATCAACACGTTGGTTAATCGAAAGGGTTTGGCCCGCGTGGGAAACACCCCCGGCAAGACGCGCGTCATCAATTTCTATAATGTCAATGACAGCCTGATGCTCGTCGATTTGCCGGGCTATGGCTATGCCAAGGTTTCCAAGGAAGAACGGCTTTCCTGGGGAAAGCTTGCTGAAACCTATCTCACCTCGAGAGATAAGCTCGGCATGATTCTTCTTCTGGTGGATATCCGGCATGATCCCACCGAGGATGACGAAATCATGATGGATTACATCAGAAGCTCAGGCAGAGCCTGTGCTGTGGTTGCCACAAAGTCAGACAAGATCCAGCGCTCCGAATATAAAAAGCAGATCGACAGGATCAAGACGGTGCTTCAATTGGAGGAAACCATCAAGGTCATTCCGTTTTCGTCCCTGAAGCGCACCGGCATTGAAGAGGTCTGGAATCAGATTGAAACCATGATGGAATGAGTGTGGAAAAAGATGAATGCTGAAGTTTTAGCCGTAGGAACCGAGCTTTTGATGGGGCAGATTGCCAATACGAACGCCCAGTATCTGTCCCGCAGGCTTAATGATTTAGGCATCAAGGTATACTACCACAGCGTGGTAGGGGATAATCCCAATCGGTTGAAGGACAGTCTGGCCCTGGCCCTTAGC
>JAOABT010000421.1 GCA_026418215.1 Clostridia bacterium
CTGGTCTCGTGGGCTCGGAGATGTGTATAAGAGACAGAGGCATGAAGTTTCAATATGGTGGAGATTTTTGCAGTACCGTGCATAACTGATGAATAAATCTCTCAAAATATGAGGGAAATATTGTCTGTTTTAAAGAAATAAAAGGATACCAGTAAAGGCTTGATTAATAAGCTATTGGCATTTGTCAATGAGGCCTTTGAAACCTGCAAGTACAGCCAGTTTTCACTTGCAACAATTGTATAAAACGAATAAATATCCATTTGCTTGCAACTTGGGCTAAAAGTGTTGTATTTAAAAATATAATCAAGTATAATGTACTAAAAATGCGCCCTTTCATAGGGCGAATATTAATAGGAGGAGTTTGAATGAAAAAGTCAAGAATCACTGCAATCATTGCTCTTATCGTTTGCTGTGCTTTCGTCGTCGCATCTTGTGGTACCAAAACATCAACCTCAAGCTGGGACCTTGCGGCAAAGCAAATTGACATCATCAAGGGTACCAACCCCGAGAAGAGCCCTGCAGTAGCAAAGAACAGAAAAGACACTCTCGTTATTGGTTCCACAGACTTTAACGGTATCTTCAATCCGTTATATGCAGAAAGCGCATATGACCAGGCAGTTGTAGGTCTTGTATTCGGCATGCTCATTGAGCCCGATTTCGATGCAAAGCCAGTTCCCGGCCTTGCTGACTTCAAGATCTCATCCGATGGTCTTACTTACACCTTCACCATCAAGAAGGGCGTCAAGTTCTCCGACGGAACTCCTATGACAGCACAGGATATCGAATTTACATATTATGTGCTTTGTGACCCCAGCTACGACGGACCGATTGATGCTGCATCCTTAGGCCTTGTTGGTTATAAGGATTATGTTGATGGCAAGGCTGATACCATTTCCGGTATCAAGGTTATCAATGACAGCACCATTGAATTCAAGGTTGACAAGGTTAACGCTGAAGCAATCTGGTACTTCAATGCAGGTGTTATGAGCAAGGCTTACTATGGCAAGGACTTCAAGAAGGGCAACCTCGATTCTCTTAAGACCCTTCATGGCCAGCCTATGGGCGCAGGTCCTTACAAGCTCGCTGAGTTCAAGCTTGGTGAAAGCATTCACCTCGTAGCTAACGACAGCTTCATCAAGGGCGCTCCCAAAATCAAGAACGTTATCTACTCTGTAACTCCTGAAGGACAGGAGCTTGAAAGAGTTAAGCTCGGAGAAGTTGACATCGACTTCCCCACAGTTAATGAAGAAAACATCACAGACGCTAAGGATCAGGGCTACATCGATGTTTACCGTTTCCCCACCAATGGTTACGGCTACATCGGCTTCAAGGATGATGACCCGAAATACTCCGACAAGAGAGTACGTCAGGCTCTTATCACAGCTCTTAACAGAAAGGCTGTTGTAGAAGCTGTTTATGGTCCTTATGCTAATGTTATCAACATTCCTCAGTCCAAGGTATCTTGGGCATACTCTGATGAAGGCATCAAGACCTATGATTACGATCTTGCCAAGGCTGAAGCTCTCTTAAAGGAAGCTGGCTGGACAAAGAATGCTAACGGCAAGCTCGAAAAGGACGGTCAGGTCTTCAAGATTCTCTTCTCCTGCGTACAGGGTCACCCTGTAACCGATCCTATGCTTCCTGTTATGAAGGACGACTACGGCAAGCTCGGTATCGATGTTGAAATCGAATACGTTGACTTCCCGACCCTTATCGACAAGGCTAACAACGGTACCGCTGACATGTGGTTCATGGCTTGGGGCTTAACTCCTGATCCTAACCCCTACAACGTTTATGGTTCCGATGGTCCTCAGA
>JAOABT010000426.1 GCA_026418215.1 Clostridia bacterium
CCAAAACCATCCGTAAGCTTGAGGAGGCTCAGGGGGGACATATCCCTATTATAGGCGTTACGGCTTATGCGCTGTCCGGAGATCGTGAAAAATGCCTGCAGGCGGGAATGGATGACTATATTCCGAAGCCTGTTGATTTCCACAGCCTGACCACTGTAATACGGAGGTATTTGTCATAGAAGGCGATAGCCCGATTGATGACCAGAGTCCAAGGTCACTATATTTGTGTTTCAGAGCTTGTCATCATAAGGGCAGAAGCCTGTCAAGGCAATCCTTACCTTAATTTCAGGCCGGAGGTCGAAAATTGTCAAAATGAAGCCGCAGCGCATAGACTAAATCAGGGACAAAACAAGTTGGCGATCATACTCCTGCATTGAAGCAAAAGATAAGGAACACACAGAAAGCAAAAAGCCCCGGAGAATACCGGGGCCATGCTTTTTTATAAATGCAGGTAATCCTCCAGGGCTTCCATAATGGCCTCGAAGCGCTTGGACCAGGTATGCGCAGAAAGCCATTCCCCCACCTCATCCTTTCTAAAGGGAGCTTGATTCTCCAATATGAGACGTGCTTTATCAATAAATTCGGTATGGCTGGTTCCAATGTGAACGGAGGGAATGCCTCTGGCCTCTGGAATGTCTGTTGATACAACGGGCCTTCCGGAAGCCAGGTATTCATACATCTTGATGGGGTTGGTAGCCAGTGTGACGGGCTGAAGGGTAAAGGGTATGAGGCAGACCGTGCTGTACTGAAGGTAGGGAGGAAGCTCCTCATAGGGTTTATACCCCAGGTATCGGAGGTTCGGTATGGTGCGGGGCACCGAAACCCCGAATTCTGTCCCGATAATGGCGACCAAGGCATCCTTGAAGGTGAGAGCAAGCTTTTCAACCAGCTCATGGTCAACCCACCTGGCCCATGCGCCAGAATAAGTGATAATAGGCCCTGTATGGTTTTTAAACTCCCAAGGAACCGGAACTGTGGGCTTGGGGGAAAAATGGTTGAGATCACACCCGTTGGGAATCATGGCGCTCTTTTTATAGGGGTATTCGGTTTCCATTTCGGTTTGCAGGATCTTGGAGGTTGTCACCACCATGTCCGCTTTATCTACCATGGGCCTGAGATAGGGCTTCCAGGCGTCAAAATCATCCAGATAATCGTAAATAATAAAATCAGGCTGGTATTGGTCCAAAAAGGCATGGAGCTTAGACCAGGAAACCCACAGCAGGATATGCTTTCCTTGCTTTTTCAGTTCTGGAATCATAGAGCTGATAAAGTAACGGTTGTCATGGATAAGCGTCAGCTTAGGGTTTATGCTGGTAGTCAGAATCGTTTTGGATTGGGTCTTGTTGCAATAATAAACTTCGAAGCCATGGAGCGAAAACTGCTCCATCAGCTGCTGGGGGCGCTGCTTCATATAGCTCCAGTCAATGGTGGGAGGATAGACCACCACGCTGTTTTTGGAAAGCGCAGCCTGCTTGATAGGCTCGAGCTCGGCCTGACTTAAAAAAAGGTGCATGATGTCACGATATTCAGAGGCGTCGTTCATGTTTTTCATCTTCCTTTACAGCGGTATAATTCGGGTATTGGCCCGTTCCTTCATCATACGGGCTTTTTCAAGGAGTTCCTTTCTAAGCTCCGAGACATCTCCCAAAAGGGGCTCGAGGGTTTCTTTAGTAAGATGCTCGGATACATAGAGTGATTCGAGGCCTAAATCCTTCAGTATAAAATGCACCTTTGGCGTGCTTTTAAGCATTAGCGCGGGTGTACCGTGGCTCAGGGCCACTAAGCCCGCATGAAGCCTGCTTGTGATGACCAGGCTGCTTGAAGCCACAAATGAGGCCTTTTTATGAAGGCTTACAGCTTCGGGCAGTATAAAACGCGTTGAAGGCGTGCTCACCATGTTATGGTAAAAATCTGTGGCGTTATCCTGCATGGATAGGGTGAGGATGGCGTTGTCGGAATGCAGGTTCGTTAAAGCCTCAAGAAGCTGGGCTTCAAAATCAGAGGCATAGGCGTTGAGGCTTACAAGAATCTTTTTGCCTGCATATACGTAGAAATGCCCCTTGGCCTCATAATTCCAAATGGCTTCTGGCACCGCTTCGCAGCTAAGGTTCAGCATGTCCTTAGCCAGCTCCTTGTCCGAGGTTGTTCTTACGGTCACATCAAATGCTTTTGATAAGACCCCCTTAAGCTCTTCGCAGACCTTCTCGGAGACAACGCTGCTATCGATGCCGATTCGGCTGAAGATATAGGGAACCCTCAGCCCCTCCATTAAAAAGTCAAAATAATTGACGCCAAGGAAAACAAGGCCGCCCCCACCTATGACAAGGAGGTCGAAGCCGTTAAGCGTTTGGCGGTATTCATCCATGGTCATGCGATCTGCCAGGAGCAAAGGGTAATCCACCTGATAATAAAGGTCAGGAAGCCCCCCGCTGAATACGGTAATGCTCGCTAACGGATACTGTCTTCGTATCAGCCGCATCATTTCCAGAAGGTTGAGTTCATCTCCAAGGTTGTTGTGACCATAATAGCCGATGATAGCGATCTTCACGAGATTCACCCCTTATGGCAGCGCCTTCATAATCTCGCAAACCCTTTTTTCGTAGGTATGATTTTCATAAACATACTGCTGGCCTGTTTTTGCAATGTTTTCACGCTCGGCTTCATGGGCCAGATAAAACTCGGCGAGAGCGAGGGTTTCCTCGTAGCTTGAGGACCATACCAAGT
>JAOABT010000584.1 GCA_026418215.1 Clostridia bacterium
GGCCTATACTCTTGATTTTGGGAATCCAGCCTGCAAATAATCCAATCAGATATAGAGTGCTGAAATATGGGCAAGACAGGTTTTGACATGCTCCCGAAGCTCAGGTGGATTAAGAACCTCGGCCCGGCCTACGAGTTCCAGGATATCCTCTTTAGCGTATTCCGGCTTGTACAGATTGAGCGTAGCTGTTATATAGCCGCCTTCCTTAGCTTGATTGATGACCGTATAGTGACTAAGGCAGGAACCATATTTCAACGGGAGTTTCACTCTAACAGGATAATACTCAGCTTCGTCGCAGGAATCCTTAAAGGACTGGGAGGACTTCCTCCAAAAGTCTTCAAGTTTGAATGACTCGGGGTAAGCAAAGCTTTCCTCGGAGATTTCAACCTTGATAAGCCTGTCACACCGAAACATACGGATATCGCAGGCTTTCTCACATCGCCCGATGAGATACCAAACCATTCCTTTAACCACAAGTCCGTAGGGCTCCAAACATCTGGTAGAGGCTTCACCATTTGCCTTGCGGTAGAGCACCGTTATTTTCTTAGACTGCCAGACGGATTTTCGCAGCACATCCAAAAAAGGCAGCGATACCTTTTCCTGCCACCAGGGTGTCGGATCAAAATAGAAACGCTCCTTCGCAATGCGAATATCATGAGCGTATGGGGCAGGCAGTGTCTTTTCTAGCTTGAGCAGCGCTTGCTTAAGCTTTATTCCGGCCTCGCTGTGTTCGTCGGGGCGTATGCCTGTTCCGCTTAAAAAGAGGCTGATCACATCATCGCAATGAAGGTGATCGATATTGGTTGTGTAGCCCTCCATCAGGCTAATGCCGCCGTGCGGGCCGGT
Organism: Clostridia bacterium; assembly: GCA_026418215.1. GTDB lineage: Bacteria > Bacillota > Clostridia > DSM-8532 > DSM-8532 > DTU059. The sequence continues at coordinate 847 of JAOABT010000584.1, forward strand.
TGTGGTAGTAATAGGGATGCCAGCCTCGCATAAGGTGGCTATATCACGGCGTATGGTTCTTAAGGATGTCTCCAGGGCTTCGGCCAGATCCCTTGCCTTAACCCGCTCACGGGATTCTATAAATAAAAGTATGGCGATCAATCGGTGTATTCTCATAACAAGCCCCCTTAATCTCATTCTATCTTAAATTAGTGCCAAGGAGATGGCCACAATTATTTTTTATAATGTCATTAAAGAGACGTGAAGGGGAGAATGAGAAATGGAATACAGGCAACTTGGAAAAACAGGCATGCGAGTGAGCACCCTCGGGCTTGGTATGGAATACCTTCAAGCAGAAGTTTCGAGACAAACGGTTATTTCTGTGGTGCATAAGGCTATTGATGAGGGGATCAATTACTTTGACCTTTTAGGCTGTTCCCCCGAGGTTCAAGATAACTTTGGAGCGGCTTTCAGAGGCTTCAGGGATAAGGTCCATTTAGCGGGACATCTGGGTATGGGGGAAAGCGATGGACAGTATAGGAACTGTCTCTTATACACATCT
>JAOABT010000600.1 GCA_026418215.1 Clostridia bacterium
CGTCAGATGTGTATAAGAGACAGCCTTATGTCTACACTTCTTCTGCCGAAAAGACCCAGGATTTCAGTCTTTCGCTACATACTCTCGAGATTGATCCCTCCAATCCCAACGTGGTCTTAAGACCTGTGCTTTCTCATGAGAGCCTTTTTGGATATGCCCTTTTAAGCGACATGGACAAAAAGTGGGGGGCGCTCGCAACCATCAACGGCGGCTTTTCTCATCCCACAGGGCTTCTGGGGGGCCTCTGCTATTTAGATGGTGAGCTGCTTACCTCCGGAACAGGGCAGTATCCCGTTCTTTTTGGAGGCGATGGCAAGGTAGCGCTGCGTGACATTAAGAATCCCATTTGGCTGGAGGGGAGCCTTCCGGATAAAGCGGGGAGGAATACCGCCAAGGCACCGGACGAACCCATCAAGCTTAAAAGCCTTTACTATAATGAATATCCGGATTCTCCCGGGCTCTATGTACTGACTCCCACGTACGGAAGCGAGAATCGTGTGGATGGCCGCCAGTTGAATGCTGTCGTGTCAAACGGAGTGGTTCAGCGGCTTATCGAATCCAATGCCTCCTTTGAAATTCCTAAGGACGGCTTTTTGGTGACCGCCGTGGGCGCATATGCGGAGAACAGGCTCAGAGAGGGTGTTAAGCCCGGTATGCAGCTTAAGATCAGGTATGATATAACACCCGCCGAAGGTGCACTCCCGCCCTATGCATGGGCTTATGAGTGCGGCAGCTGGATTGTGAAAAACAAAACCGTTGTGGTACCCAATAAGGATAACTGGGTTGGTACCCTGGAGACAAGAACACCAAGAACAGCGGTGGGGATTAAAGCCGACGGAAAGGTTGTATTCGTTGTTGTTGACGGCAGGCAAAAGGGCTTAAGCGACGGCCTTACCGGCCGTGAGCTGGCCGAAAGGCTCTTAGCCATGGGCGTTACGGACGCAGCCTTTTTAGATGGCGGGGCCTCGTCAGAAATGATAATCAATGGTAAAATGATGAATAGCCCCGCAGCCGGCAGGGAGCGCTTGCTGGCTTCAGGCTTTGTGTTGATAAAAAATGATTTCAATCCATAAAGCCGGGGTAGAATGTTCCTATAGAGAAGAGCACGCGGAGGTTTTAAGATGGGCCAGAAATTTATTTGTATGGACATTGGAGGCAGCAAGATTCTCGGAGCGGTTGTCGACGAGAACAACGAAATTCTTCATCGCGTCAAAAAGAAAACAAAGGCCGAGCTGGGCACTGAAGCCGTTGACAGCCGGATTAAGGAAGTCATCGAGGAGCTTATTGCAGAATCAAAAATAGACAGAGAAGACATTCGAGCTATTGGCGCAGGGGCTCCCGGTGTCATTGACACCGATAAGGGCACCGTTCTCTATGCCCCCAACATCCAGTGGAAGGATCATCCTCTGGGAAGAATTATCGAAGAAGCCTATAAGGTGCCTTTTGTAGTCGGAAATGATGTGAATGTAGGTGTGCTAGGCGAATGGAAATATGGTGCGGCCAGAGGCTACAGCCATGCTCTGGGTATTTTTGTGGGCACAGGCATCGGCGGTGGCATTATCATTGACAACAAGCTATTCACGGGCTCCAAATTTACCGGAGCTGAGGTGGGGCACATGACGCTGAACACCGAGGGTCCCTTATGCAACTGCGGACAGCGGGGCTGTCTTGAGGCCTACGCCAGCAAGATTGCCATCACCAGGGAAATCAAGGCAGGACTTCATATGGGAGTGGAATCTTCACTTGCCGAGGCCGTTGAAAATAAGGAAGTCATTAAGAGCGGAGCCTTGAAAAAGGCTATCAATGAAGGCGACAAGCTAGCTCTGTCGGCACTGGACCGTGCCGTTTATTACCTCGCAGCCGGAGCGGGAAACCTCATCAATATCTTCAATCCCGAGGTTCTTGTGCTGGGCGGCGGTGTCATGGAGGCTCTTGAAGAGGATATCATACCGCTATTCAATAAATATATCACACGCTTTGCCTGGCCCACCATGCTTTCACAGGTCAAAATCAAGCCTTCTGAGCTCAAGGACGATGCTATTATTTACGGGGCAAGGGCTTTGATAAACGAGAGACTGGGCTTTTAGTTTTTTATTGTATAGCCCTTCAGAAATGATTTATAATGTGAACGTAGAGATTAATTGAATGAATTAAGGAGAGTAAAAACATGGCAAAGCACGGATTCCCCCTCGGAATGGGCGGAAATATAGGAAACCTTATGAAGCAGGCCCAGAAGATGCAGCAGGATATGTTAAAGGCACAGGAAGAGCTTGCTGAGAAGACGGTTGAGGCAACTGTCGGCGGCGGTGCCGTAACGGTTGTAGCTTCAGGCGCCAAGGAAATCAGAGAAATCCGCATCTCCAAGGATGCCGTTGATCCTGATGATGTAGAAACCCTGCAGGACCTGGTGCTTACAGCTGTAAACGAAGCGCTGAGACAGGCCGATGAGCTTGCAAAGAATACCATGGGCGGTGTGACCGGCGGCCTTGGTAACATTCCGGGACTGTTCTGATGGACTATTTCTCAATACCGGTTCAGAAACTGATTGAAGAATTTGAGAAGCTGCCGGGCATTGGTCGAAAGACCGCCCAGCGGCTTGCTTTTCATGTTCTCGGATTATCCGAGGAGCAGGTGGTGGCCTTTGCAAAGGCCCTTGTGGACGCCAAGCGCAAAACAAAAGCCTGCACGGTTTGCGGCAATCTGACTGAGAATGATCCCTGCCGCATCTGCTCGTCAGACAAGCGTGATGCCAGTGTGATCTGCGTTGTTCAAAGCCCCCGGGATGTGGTGGCTATGGAGAAGGTTCGGGAATTCAAGGGCGTTTATCATGTCTTGAATGGCCTCATCTCCCCGCTTGACGGCAAGGGGCCTGATGACATCAATATTAAGTCGCTCATCAAGCGAGTGGCGCATAGCCAGGTATCCGAGGTCATTCTTGCAACAAATCCTAACGTCGAGGGGGAAGCAACGGCTGTCTATATCTCCAGGATTCTTAAGCCCATGGGCGTCAAAACAACGCGCATAGCGCAAGGTATTTCTGTGGGCGGTGACCTCGAATATGCAGACGAGGTGACACTCTACAAATCCCTTGAGGGGCGAAGGGAAATATAGTCCTTAAATTCCCATACAAGGAATTTGAAACGAACACTTGATTTCGGTACCCATTTCGTATACAATACCCATGTGGATAACTTAATAGAAATCAAAGTGATGGTGCTTTGAATGAAAGAGTCGTTCTCTTTCGTTTGAGGCATTTTTTGTTTTTCTCGAGAAAGCCCGAAACAACAGGATAGCTCTATTTTTTTGGTTGAATGCTATTTAACCCTTTGTTTCCTATGCCCTTTTACATATCTATTAAGACAATGGAGTTTTATCTTTGGAGGATTAAGCATGAGTTCGTCAAATGTTCTGTTTCTATTGATCGGCGCGGTCATGATCCTTGCCATGCATGCAGGCTTTGCATTTCTTGAAGCAGGGACAGTCAGCAAGAAAAACCAGGTCAATGCCTTTAATAAGACCATTTTTGATTGGGCTACCACCACAATTGTCTACTTTATTATCGGTTTCCCCCTTGCCTACGGTAAAACCCTTTACTCAAACAGTGCCCTCTTCACCCAGAACAACGGCCTTGAGCTTGTCCGCTTCTTCTTTTTGGTAGGCTTTGCAGCCTGCATACCGGCTATCATTTCGGGCGGAATTGTCGGACGAATGAAGTTTTTCGCCCAGTGCATTGCCTCGCTCTTCCTGGGAGCCTTTATCTATCCCTTCTTTGAAAGCCTCGTATGGGGAAGGATTTCCTTTATGGGCCAGGCAGGGTCTTTCTTTGCGCAAGTATTCGGAGCACCGTTCCATGACTTTGCCGGCTCGGTTGTTGTACACTCCATAGGCGGTTGGATTGCCCTTCCCGCCATCATGATTCTCGGACCCAGAGCGGGCCGCTATGAGAAGCATCTGGATACACGCCCAAGCAATATTCCTTTTCTGTCATTGGGAAGCTGGATTTTGATTGTGGGCTGGTTCGGCTTCAATGTCATGAGCTCTCAGAATATTGAGCAAATCTCAGGCTTGGTTGCCATCAACTCACTCATGGCCATGGTGGGCGGTACCATCTCCGGTCTGGTCTTTTCCAAGAACGATGCCGGCTTTACCCACAACGGCGCTCTCGCAGGATTGATTGCCATTTGTGCCGGTTCGGATGTGGTTCATCCTTTTGCAGCCATTTTCATTGGCGCTGTAGCAGGATTTATCTTCATCAAGCTCTTTGAGTTCGAAACCGAGAAGCTCAAGATCGACGATGTTCTGGGAGTTTGGCCTCTCCATGGCTTTATTGGCACCTGGGGCGGCATCGCTGCCGGTATCTTCGGCCGAAAGGCCTTGGGCGGGGTGTACGATCTCAGCTTCTGGGCACAGCTCTCGGGCTCCCTTTTGGCAGCCGTTTATGCCTTTGGAGCCGGTTTCGTCCTCTATAAGCTCATTGACAAGTTCTATGGTCTCAGAATGTCAGCACACGATGAAATGATGGGGTCTGATATGACCTTCCACAGAATTGAGTCCAACCCTGAGGAAAGTCTCTAGGGGTAAGACAAGAAGGAGGATTTTATTATGAAGATGGTTATTGCTATTGTGAGGCCCGAAGCGGTTCAGGATGTTAAGGAAGCGCTCTTCAAGGCCGAGATACATAAGATGACAGTCAGCCATGTGAAGGGCTGCGGCCAGCAGATGGGCTACTTCGAGAGCTATCGAGGGAATATTACACAGGTCAATCTCTTGAACAAGGTGCGCTTTGAAATCGGTGTCAATGACGAATTCGTCAAGCCTACCATTGATGCCATTATGAGCGTTGCCAGAACGGGAAAGATCGGGGACGGCAAGATCTTTGTGATGCCCATTGAGGAATGTATCCGCATCAGAACCGGTGAAACCGGCGGCGTTGCCATAGGTTGACAAAGTAAGTATATTAGGGGATTTAGCTAGAATAAAACGGCTTAGAGAGTGTGCTTCCAATGGGGCACACTCTTTGCTTTTTGTGTTTGCTTTCACTGCCTGTATCCATGATCATATACTGAATTATTGAGTTTTAACTTAAAATTATTACAGGGATACAGGTGGTTAATATGAACACGAATAACTTTACATTTTCTCAAACAAGCTTAAGCCCCAATGCAGCGAGGCTCCTGTCCAACAGAACAAAGTCGGTTCCCATGATGGAGGGCATCACACCAAGATGGCTGGTATCCTTTCTGCCCTGGGTTGCTGTGGAAGCGGGAGTTTATAATGTCAACAAGATCAGGAAGGATCTGACCGAGACCAGAGAAAAAGCTATTGAGCTTTTAACCTGCACACTCCATGAAAATGACATTCCCAAGACCTTTCCCGATTATGATGAAAATCCTCGGGAATACACCCTGAGCCTCATTCAGACTATTCTCAAGGTCAATACAAACATCATCGATATTTTTAATAATCCTATCAATGCCCTGCAGGAGCAGATGCGGCTGACCATCGAGGCCATGAAGGAAAGGCAGGAGCATGAAATCATCAATAACAAGGATTTCGGGCTCATCAATTGCGTTTCTCCGAAAATGACCCTATCAACCCGAAGAGGAGCCCCAACCCCTGACGACATGGATGAGCTCTTGGCCAAGGTATGGAAGAAGCCAGCTTTCTTTGTAGCCCATCCCCGGGCCATTGCGGCCTTTGGCAGGGAGTGTACCAGAAGGGGTGTCCCGCCTGTCATGGTTCATCTGTTCGGTTCACCGTTCATGACCTGGAGGGGAGTTCCCATTCTCCCAAGCGATAAGCTCCTGGTGGACGGAAGCGAGTCTCAGGGCAGCACGAAAATCCTTCTGATGCGTGTGGGCGAAAAGGAACAAGGCGTTATTGGCCTGCATCAGCCCGGTATCCCCGAAGAATCAGCCACACCGAGCCTCTCAGTGCGCTTCGGAGGTATCGATGACAAGGGCGTCGCTTCTTATATTTTCAATCTGTATTTCTCAGCAGCTGTCTTAACCGATGATGCTTTAGGAATGCTTGAAAATGTAGAGGTGGGAAATTATTATGAATACCGTTAACAAAGACCCCCTGGATGTTATTCAAAAGCTTGCCAACGAGCTCTTTATGGAAGAGAAGCTGGGTATACCTTTAGGTTCCTATGATGAGCTTAATAGCATGGCCTCCAAGTCACAATCCCTGCCGCAAAGCTTTAAGGAAGCCCCCGGCATCACGCAGGCTGCCCGGGCCGTGGAAACCTCCGAAGGTGCCTACTATTTCCTAAGACATTTGATTGCTACAGGTGGCAGTGACGGCTTCAAGCAGCAGAACACCAGACTCAATGATGATCTTGACGTTGAGGCCATAAGAAAGGATTTCCCCATCCTACATAAGCGCCTTAACGGAAGAACACTTGTATGGCTTGATAACGGGGCAACGACCCAAAAGCCCGCCTGTGTGATGGATAAGCTGAACGATTATTATAGAAACTATAACTCCAACGTACACAGAGGGGCCCATACGCTATCAAAGCTCTCAACACAGGCCTATGAGAAGGCACGGGAAACCATCAGGGACTTTATAGGAGCAACAGCATCGGAAGAAATCATCTTTGTGCGCGGTGCCACAGAAGCCATCAATCTGGTTGCTGAAACGTATGGCCGCATGGTTGTAAATGAAAATGATAAAATCCTGGTAACACAAATGGAGCACCACTCGAATATCGTGCCCTGGCAAAGCCTCGCCAGGGAAAAGGGGGCTACCCTGGAAGCCATCCCCTTTGATGACCGCGGAGACCTTCTCTTGGAAGAATACGAAAGGCTTCTGACGCCAAACACCAAAATTGTTGCCTTGACCCATGTCTCCAATGTTCTAGGGACTGTCAACCCTATCAGGAAGATGATCGAGATGGCCCGCGAGCACGGCGCCTGCGTGCTTATCGACGGCGCACAGTCAGCGCCCCACCTTGCGGTTGATGTCCGGGAGCTGGACTGTGATTTCTTTGTTCTTTCGGGGCATAAGGCCTACGGCCCGACGGGCATAGGCGTTCTCTATGGCAAGAAGAGCCTTCTCGAGAAGATGCCACCCTGGCAGAAGGGCGGCGGCATGATCAAGCAGGTCAGCTTTTCCAAGACAGTCTACAATGGACTTCCTCATAAATTTGAGGCGGGGACTGGCAATATAGCTGACGCCATTGGGCTTGGAGCCGCCATCGAGTATATGAAGGGCATAGGCATGCGCCGTATCGAGCAATATGAGAAGAACCTGACAGACTATGCCATGGATGCTCTTTCGCAGATACGCGGGCTTAAGCTCATTGGCACCTCCCAATATAAAACCTGCGCTCTTTCCTTTATACTGGATGGCTATTCGCCTGACAGGGTGGCTCAGCATCTGAATACTCAAGCCATAGCCGTCCGATCGGGCCACCACTGCGCCCAGCCCGCACTCCAGAGGTTTGGCCTGGAAAGCAGTGTACGTGCATCTATTGGCGTGTACAATACCTATCAGGAGATCAGAGAGCTTACGGATGCCTTACTGAAGTTAAGTCACTAAACACGGTAGAGGGCCGCAGCAAATCGCTGCGGCCCTCTAAAATGTTTAACATCATTGAAAAGTACAAGTTAAGAAGCTAAATCACGGCCTTCTGCTCCGGATACTCTTGAGCGCCGATAACCAACGGTGAATATACAAAAATCACTACGCTGCAAGATAAAAAACTTGAGGGCATAGAAAGCTAAAAGGGATTAATAAATAGAACTGCTGAGAAAACTAAAACGCATCTTAACGAGAGGAATTTTCAGTGATATAATTTGAATGATAGACTAAAACCAGTATTTGCTAAAAGGAGATAGATTATGAAGGTAAGAAAGGCGATTATTCCTGCAGCGGGCCTTGGAACAAGATTTTTGCCTGCAACAAAAGCACAGCCCAAGGAAATGCTGCCTATCGTGGATAAGCCGACTATACAATATATTATTGAAGAGGCTATCGCTTCAGGCATAGAAGATATTCTCATTATCACCGGCCGTGGAAAACGCGCCATTGAAGACCATTTTGACAGATCGCTCGAGCTCGAGGAAGAGCTCCGAAAGAAGGGACAGGAGGAGCTCTTGGCCCAGGTGCGCGAGATCGCAAACCTGGTGGACATTCACTATATCCGTCAAAAGGAGCCCAAGGGCTTGGGTCACGCCATTCACTGTGCCAAGGCCTTTATTGGAAACGAGCCCTTTGCCGTTCTTTTGGGTGACGATATTGTAGACGCGGAAAAGCCCTGCCTCAAGCAGATGATCGAGGTTTACGACGAGTACCGAACCACCATTTTAGGCGTTCAGCATGTGGCGGCTGAGGATGTCTCAAAGTATGGTATTGTGTCGGGAAAAGAAGTAGACGAGAGAATCTTCAAGGTAAAAACGCTGGTAGAAAAGCCGGAACGCGATCAAGCGCCTTCGAATCTTGCCATTCTCGGACGCTACATCATCACACCGACCATATTCCAGTATCTTGAGCGTGCAAAGCCCGGCAAGGGCGGAGAAATTCAACTCACAGATTCGCTCTGCGACCTTGCAAACAAAGAAGCCATGTATGCCTATGACTTTATCGGAAGGCGCTATGACGTTGGAAATAGATTAGGATTCCTTGAGGCGACTGTTGAGTTTGCACTCAAAAGAGAAGACCTCAAAGGTGAATTCGAGGCCTACTTAAGAAGCGTTTTAGATCGTTAAAGGGGTATTCAAGGTTAACCCTTAAGCCGGGCAAAGAAGGGAATGGCATTTTCAGCCATAAGCTGCTTGCCGTATTCGTTCAAATAGCCTTCAAAGAAGTCCACATTCTGCATTTTATCGGCATATTCGCTGATAACGCCGTCAAATTGCTTTTGGTTGTGGATGTTCCCTTCAACGGCTGACAAAACAAGGTAATAGGTGCCGTCAAGGCTGTAAGCCTTGCTTCTACCCTTGTAGAGGTGGCTGATGGCCGAGCACAGGAAGCACAGGTCGTCAAAGCCCTCGACCGCATAAATTTGCAGTGTGGAACAGACCTTGGCGGTTTTCTTCTTGATGGCCAGGTCCTTCTTCCTATAGCGATTCTTGATGAACTTCTGAATGGATTCGAACTCGCTTTCCTCTTCCATTCGGGTAATGGTAATGACAAAGCCGTGGTCGACATCGGACACGGCTTCTATGCAAAGCTGCGATTCCTGGGCTTCAAAGCCAAGCTCAATTTCGGCCTGCTCCATGAGGTCCCAGAAAAGCTCCTGAGTTTCAGGCGAGCTATAGTTAAACGAATCCAGATCGATATCCCGCTCTTCAAGATCGTCATACGATACGAAAATCCTTATTTTGTTTTCGCCGACTCGTTCAATTCTCATTATTCTTTCCTTTTCTAAGTCCAGGCGGGTACAAATTCTTCAAAGCTGTTATTTTACCTGTCCTTTCTGGACATCCTTAATATATATTATACTGATTGTATCGTCAAAAGAGAAGTAACAAATTATGATATAACGGTACAAAGTCGCTTTAAAGTTATGCACTTTTCTTATTCCAATAGACTGCTTGTACGTGTATAATTTATGGTGGGTTTTGCTAATTTTATACCCATATCAAAAACCCTGGCGGAAATAAACCAAGAGGTAAATCCATGCTAAAGTTAGTGCTAGCTTCAGCCTCACCAAGGCGAATAGAGCTTCTGAAGCAGATTGGGCTTCAGTTTGATATAAGACCTGCCAATATCAATGAGGACGCGAAAGATTATTCTGACACCGGGAAATACGCGATGGAAATGTCCCGTCAAAAGGCTATGGTGGTGGCAGAGGCCCTCCACAAAGAGGCAGCCAAGGAGACCTTTGTCTTAGGTGCCGACACCGTCGTGGGAATCGACGAGCATCTGCTTGGCAAGCCTGCAGATCAGGATGATGTACGCAGAATGCTGCTATTGCTTGAAGACAGGTGGCATGAGGTTACCACAGGCATTACACTTGTTAAGGCTGATACTCTGGAGACCATAACCGAAAAAGAGGTTACACGCGTGAAGTTTTCGACGATGCCCAAGGGCTTTATCGATCGCTATATTGCGTCGGGAGAGCCCTTCGACAAGGCGGGAAGCTACGGCATTCAGGGCTTTGGCGGTTTATTGGTTGAACGCATTGAAGGCGATTATTTCAATATCATGGGTCTGCCGCTTTTCAGGCTCTCACGTATGCTGGAAAACCAAGGCTTTGAGCTTCTTTCATGGATTTAATACAAACGGGCTATAACTTTTTGCCGGGAAGACATAATAAAGAACAAAAGACCACAAACGAAGGAGAATTTTTCAATGGCACTTTTTTCAAAAGAGATCGGAATTGATCTGGGCACAGCGAACACCTTAGTATACCTGAAGGGCAAGGGTGTTATCCTGCGGGAGCCGTCCGTTGTGGCCGTTAATAATCATACAGGACAGGTGCTGGCGGTCGGGCTTGAAGCCAAGCAGATGATCGGCAGAACGCCCGGAAACATCACAGCCATCCGCCCCTTAAAGGACGGCGTTATCGCAGATTTTGAAACCACCCAGGGCATGCTCAAATACTTTATCCGTAAAGCCGTAGGCAACAGCCCCTTCTCCAAGCCGCGTATTATTATCTGCGTTCCGTCCGGTGTTACCGAGGTTGAAAAGCGAGCTGTTGTGGACTCTGCCATGTCGGCAGGGGCAAAGGAAGCCTTCCTTATTGAGGAACCTATGGCATCCGCTATTGGTGCGGGTCTCCCCGTTGAAGAACCCTCCGGAAGCATGGTGGTGGATATCGGCGGAGGTACGAGCGAGGTTGCCGTTATTTCTCTTGGCGGTATCGTTGTGAGCCGTTCCTTGAGAATTGCAGGCGATGAATTTGACGATGCCATCATTCATTATGTCAAGAAGGAATACAACCTCATGATCGGCGAAAGAACAGCCGAGGATATCAAGCTTAAGATCGGTTCCGCTTATCCCTTGGATCAGGAGGAAACCTACAATGTGAGCGGCCGTGACCTCGTCACAGGCTTGCCCAAGGAAATGTCCATCTCAAGCATGGAAATCCGTGAGGCTTTAAGAGAGCCCGTAAACTCCGTCGTGGATTCCATCAAGTATACCCTAGAAAAGACCCCTCCCGAGCTTGCTTCCGACATCATGGAGCGCGGCATCATGCTTGCGGGCGGCGGTGCGCTTTTAAGGGGCCTGGACAAGCTCATCAGCGAAGAAACCGGCATACCTGTCTTTGTTGCCGAGCAGCCTTTGGACTGCGTTGTTCTTGGCACAGGCAAGGTGCTGGAGGAAATTGATGTTTTAAGCAATGTCCTTTTGACCTCCAGAAAGAGATAATAAAAATGTTATGTTTGAAAGTAACAGGGGCATAGGGGGGAACCATCCTTGCGGAGGATTTTTGCAAACAAGATTTTTATTCTTGTCGTGATTGCTGCGCTTCTGCTGACCCTCGCAGCCGTGTCATACAGTGAAAAAAGCGGCGCCAACATTATCGGGAATATTGTCAGTGTTCCCGCAGCACCGCTTCAACAGGCCTTTACCTTCATGACGGGTAAGGTGAATGATTTCTTTGGCTATTTTGAGGACGTCAAGGCCACCAAGGCTAAGAACGAGCAGCTTAACAGGAAAATCAGCGAGCTCGAACAGCAGATTCTCGATAATGAGCGCCTCAAGAAGGAAAATAAAGAGCTTCGGGATGCTTTGAATTTTAAGAACCAGTATGAGGAATACGATTTTATAGGCTGCAACATTGTCGCCAAGGACCCCGGAAATTGGTTCGATGTTTTCACCATCAACCGCGGCAGCAAGGATAACCTTTATTCGGACTCTCCGGTCATTACAGCCTATGGTCTTGTGGGAAGGGTTTCCAAGACGGATCTTCTGACCTCCCGCGTGGTGTCCATCATCGACCTGGACAGCACCGTCAGTGCACGTCTTTCCAAGTCACGCGATTTAATTGTGGTGCGCGGGGATGTGGAGCTTCGGGGCAAAGGGCTTTGCCGGGCTGATTACATACCCCCCAACACCGACGTCATGCCCGGGGATATGATTGAGACCTCCGGCTTAGGCGGTATTTACCCCCAGGGCATCATCATCGGCAAGGTCGTGAAAGTGGTTAAAAACGAGGGCCAGTACGATTCCTACGCTATCATTGAGCCGGTTGTGGATTTTCAGCGGCTTGAGGACGTTATTGTACTGAAAAAGAAGCCGTAACGGTTTTGAGGGAATTATGAAGTACAGAATTGCGGCCGCCGTTATTTTGGTCTGGACCGCAGCTTTTTTTCAAAGCACCTTTCTCCAGTATATTGAGATTTTCTCCATCAGACCCAATCTCCTGATTGTTCTGATGGTTATTGTCGCGCTCTTAAGAAGCCCGGTTGAAAGCGCTGTTATGGCGCTTTGCTTCGGACTTTCCATGGATATCCTCATGGGCAAGACCCTGGGCTGGTATGCGCTTTTATTCTTTTTAGTCTCCATCCCCATTTCACTGGTCAACGAAAAGCTTTACCGTGAGAAGCTTTTGGTTTTATTGTCCTTTACCTTTGCCTCATCCGTCATGATCGAGACCCTGTTTTTTGTGATCATGTTCCTGTTCAGAGGCCTCGGGTATTTTCCGTTTATCTTTTCCACCATTATTCTTCCGGAGGCAATCTATAACAGTATCCTCATATTACCGCTTTTTAGACCCATTTCAGGAGTATATAATATTCTTGATACCGTGGACAGAAAGAGGAACAGGTTATCAGCATGAGCCAGAATGAAAAGAAACATGAGGGTTTGGACCGATACATCATCATTGCCGTGTTTATCATTGCAGCGGCGGCTGCAATCGTCTATAAC
>JAOABT010000615.1 GCA_026418215.1 Clostridia bacterium
CCCGGCTCCCGTCAGGTTGTGGAGCACCTCGTTGAGGAAGGGGATTATGTCAATATTGTACGCGCCGGCGCTCGTATCATGGAGAACGCCTGCGGCGCTTGCATCGGTATGGGCTGCGCGCCCAGCTCGGCTGCAGTTTCGGTTAGAACCTTCAATCGTAACTTTGAGGGGCGAAGCGGCACCAAGGATGCTCAGGTTTATCTTGCAAGCCCTGAAACAGCGGCTGCAACGGCTTTGACCGGCGTCCTGACAGACCCCAGAGATTTGCCGGGTTCTCCCGATATCAAGCTGCCTGAAAGTTTTATTATTAATGACAATATGATCGTCAAGCCTCTTGCACCCGAAGAAGCCCAAAAGGTTGAAATCGTGCGGGGCCCCAACATCCGCCCGCTGCCTTCCTTTGAACCCCTTTCCGATTCTCTTGAGGGAAAGGCTCTTATTAAGGTTGGCGACAATATCACAACCGACCACATCATGCCGGCCGGCGCCAAGATTCTGCCCTTAAGAAGCAATATCCCCGAAATCTCCAAGTATGTGTTTGAGGCTGTTGATCCCAAGTTCCATGATAAGGCCATCGCCTCCAACGGCGGTTTCATTATCGGCGGCGAAAACTATGGTCAGGGCTCAAGCCGTGAACATGCCGCACTAGCTCCGAAGTACCTGGGTGTCAAGGCTGTTATTGTTAAGAGCTTTGCGCGTATTCACCTGGCTAACCTTATCAACTTCGGCATCGTGCCGTTGACCTTCAAGAATCCCGAGGATTATGACAGGATAGATGAAGGCGATAATCTTTCGGTCGAAATCGGTGACCTCAAGGGAAAGTGCCAGCTGAAAAATGTGACCAAGGGCTTAATCTTCGAGCTTGAGCATACATTATCGAGCAGCGATGCTGAAATCCTAAAGGCAGGCGGAAAGCTTCCCTGGCTTAAGAAGAACTTTTAAGCACGAGAAGCAGCAGGGCGAGGGCCGATACATGTCAGGCACAAGCTTTGGTCCGAGGGGTAATAAAACGCTTTATTTGATATAATAACCTGAATACCAATTGCTCTTAGACTACTTGAAAAACGCTCTGAGATTGGATATGGGGCTGGATAGGAGATATCCCTTTATCAACTTCAAAGAATTTAAGCACAGGTACACATGTAAACCCTGTGCTTCAGGAATGTCAAGGTGGCTCAATTAAAGCTCCCCCTGACTTCCATTTAGGAAAGTTAATTTTATAACAAGTGAAAGATGAGAGGAGCATGACCATGGCAAAGATAGAAATGAAAACCCCGCTGGTTGAGATGGACGGCGACGAAATGACCCGAATCCTGTGGAAGTGGATTAAGGAGATTCTCATTGAGCCTTATGTAGACTTAAAGACAGAATACTATGATCTGGGCCTTGAATACCGCGATCAGACCAATGACCAGGTGACCATTGATTCAGCGGAGGCCACCAAGAAGTACGGCGTAGCTGTCAAATGCGCCACCATTACGCCTAATGCGGCACGCGTCAAGGAATACAACCTCAAGGAAATGTGGAAAAGCCCCAACGGCACCATCCGCGCAATCCTTGATGGAACCGTCTTCCGTGAGCCGATCCTGGTAAAAGGCATCACACCCTTTGTAAGAACCTGGAAAAAGCCCATTTCCATCGCCCGTCATGCTTACGGCGATGTCTACAAGAACACCGAAATGAAGATTCCCGGAGCCGGAAAGGCGGAAATCGTCTTCACCGATGCCAACGGCAATGTCTCCCGCCAGACCATCCACGATTTCAAGGGCGAGGGCGTTATTATGGGTATGCACAACACCCGCAAGTCCATTGAGAGCTTTGCGCGCTCCTGCTTTACCTATGCGTTGGATCAGAAGCTGGATCTCTGGTTTGCAACCAAGGATACCATCTCCAAGATTTATGACCACAGCTTCAAGGATATCTTCCAGGAAATCTTTGACGCCGAATATAAAGAAAGATTCGACAAGGCCGGAATAGAATACTTCTATACCC
>JAOABT010000618.1 GCA_026418215.1 Clostridia bacterium
GTATACAACGAAGAGACAGGCACTGTCACACAGACCCAGTGTCTGGCCTCTTCAGAAGATGCGATTCATTTTGAAAAACACCCTGCAAACCCTGTTATCTCAATTCAGCAGCTTCCTGAGGGCTTTAGTCCGTCGGATTTCCGTGATCCGCGGGTTTTCGAGCGGAATGGCAGCTATTTTCTGGTTGTCGGGTCCGAGGATGAGAGCGGTGCAGGCGCTGTTCTGCTCTATAAGTCTGTTGATCTTAAAAATTGGGAGTTTGTGAACGTTTTACAAAAAAGCGACGGCACCATTGGAAGGAAGACGTGGGAATGCCCCGATCTCTTCGAGCTAGGCGGCAAGGACATTCTTATTTTTTCACCCCAGCATATGAAGCCCAGAGGCTATGCCTATCACAATCTCCATGCCTCGGTGTATGAGGTTGGACAATTGGATACAGCCCGAGGCTTGTTTGAGGGCGGGGAGCCTCAGCCTCTGGATTACGGGTTTGACTTTTACGCACCTCAGGTTTTGGTTGATGCTTCGGGACGGCGCATCATGACGGCCTGGATGGATATGTGGCAGTCGCCCATGCCCACAGCCTCTCTTGACCATTATTGGGCTGGAGCCATGATTTTGCCAAGAGAGCTGAATCTTCGTGATGGAAAGCTTTCTTTCAGTCCTGTCAGGGAAATAGAGCGCTACAGGGGACGAGTCTTTGCGCTCAGGCAGCAGATGCTTCTGGGACAGCATATTCTGCCTGTTGAAGGGGATTGCTTCGAGCTTGAGGCTGTTTTCAACTTCTATTCAGGCAGCAAGGCGAGATTACCGAAGCAGGCTAAGGATGAAGACGATTTTAATCGGACATTGTCGTTGGGCATCATGCTTCGTGTGGGTAATGACGAGCATACCACAGTGAAGCTTGATAAGGACCACCACAAGGGCGAGGGCGTTCTCACTTTGGACAGGACCCATTCCGGAGCCGGGCCGGGAGGAATCCGGCAGGCTCCTGTTTGCCTTAAGGAGGGCCGTTTGAAGCTCAGAATTTTTGTTGATAAATCCTCTGTTGAGGTTTTTATAAATGACGGCGAGACCGTTATGACAGCAAGAATCTACCCGCAGCAAGCATCACGAGGCATTGTCCTTTTCTCGGACGGTGTTTGCGAGCTGGAAGCACTCAACAAATGGGATCTTATGAGGGAGGACGAGTAATGATTTATACCATAGGAGAAGCGCTGATTGACTTTATTCCCGATAGGAAAGGTATAGGCTTGAAGGATGTGGGCTCCTTCTTAAAGGCACCGGGCGGTGCGCCGGCCAACGTGGCGTGCGCCGTTGCCAAGCTGGGAGGCCAAAGTGCATTTATCGGCAAGCTGGGGCAGGACGCCTTTGGTGAATTTCTGACGGAAACCCTTACCCACTGCGGTGTTGATACCAGTAGAATCGTGTATACCCGGCAAGCCAACACCTCACTGGCCTTTGTGAGTCTTAAGGCCGATGGCAACAGAGATTTCTCCTTCTATCGAAATCCTGGTGCCGACATGCTTCTGGAGGCTGGAGAAATTGCGGAAGAATGGTTTCACGAAGAGGATTTTCTGCATTTCGGGTCGGTGGAACTCATAGAGTCCCCAGCCAAATACGCTCATATCAAGGCCATTGAGCTTATGAGAGCCAAGGGCGGTACCATCAGCTTTGATCCTAATGTCAGGCTGCCCCTTTGGGATAGTCCGGAGTCCTGCCGAAGAACCATTCTCGAGTTCATCCCGAGAGCCGATATCCTGAAAATAAGCGACGAAGAGCTTTCGTTTATTACAGGTATAGAAGACGAGCGCGAAGCCATTCAATCCCTCTTCACAGGTGAGGTCAAGGTGATTGTCTACACCAGAGGTAAGAAAGGAGCGGAGCTTTATACAAGGGACTTCCAGGTGGCTGCGCCCGGTTTAAAGGTGGAGGTTGTCGATACCACCGGAGCGGGAGATGCCTTTGTGGGTGCCTTTTTGTATATGCTCTCCAAAGAGCGCACAGCTCTTAAAGACCTGGACAGAGAAAAGGCTCGCCAGGCCATCTTCTTTGCCAATCGGGTGGCTGCCGTAACCACCACAAGGAAGGGCGCTATTGAGTCACTGCCTAATCTTGAGGAAATCAGTCTTATTTCTTTCGAATGGTGACAGGAAGCAATATGCCGACAATAAAAGATGTCGCCCGTCCCTTTTTCGGTGAACTGCTGGAGAGCATGGAAGCCTCAGCCTTGATATGCTCTCTAACCTGCGCTATGAAGGATTTTTAAAGGAGCTTAAGACATACGGGATTAAGCCGGCTGCTTGAAACGGAAAGGGCTGTGTTCGATTCAAATCGGTATGAAGAGCAGATTGAAAGCTTTGTAACCCAACATCCTGAGCTCGACGGCATCTCTGTAAGCGGGGACCTGATGGCCCTGCACGTCATCAAAGCCTGTCAGGCTCTCGGTAAAGAGGTTCTGGCACCACGTGAACAAAAAGCCCATGCATTAAGTCTGCATGGGCTAGGGTATTGTTTCATATGGGATGAGACGAATATATTAGGGATGAATTAACCAAAGGTCTAGAGAATCAGCTCACGAACCTTCGTAAAGTCGCCATCCGGAATCTTGTACTTGCAGTTGACCTTTTCGGGATCAATTTTACGTGATGTCGCGGTGTGGATGTAAAGAGCATCCATGCCCAAACGGTTGGCACCTTCGATATCCGAGGTATGGTCATTGCCGACCATGATGGTCTCTTTAATATCCAAATGCTCCAGGTTAATAAGATGGTTGAAGAATTGGATATCCGGCTTACATATGCCAATATCAGAGGAAGAGCATACCCTGTCGAAATAATCGTAGATACCGAGGGCCTTTAGCTCGGGCACTGTAAACTCCCGCTGACCGTTGGACAAAAGATAAATGCGCTTGCCGTCTTTTTTAAGCTGCCTAAAGGTTTCAATAACGCCATCATAAACAGCAATAGTCTTTGTTGACAAATTTCTGAACACCCGGGCTGTCTGACTCAGGAGAAAGGTCTCCTGCTGGGGCTCAAGGCAAACACCCTTCCGATGGTAAAGCTCCTTGAAGGCGTCTAAAATCTGAACATCGGGATAATTGGTCTTTTTCTTACTCTCAGCCAAGGCCCTGGCCACAATCTCAAGGTAGGTCACTCCCAGCTCCCTGGGCTCGTAGACGGCTCCGTTATAACTGAAATAACGCGCAAGATAGACCCAGAATTGAGGGTCTTCCTCATCCGTCAAAATATCAAAAAGTGTTCCATATAAGTCAAAAATGTAATTGCGATACATTAGAGTGCATCTCCTTCCGCAATGAGTGCTTCCTCAGCCTGAACAACCGATTCGGGCGAAGGCTTGATCAAGGATTTTGAAACCCATTTCCTGCTTTTCCATCTAAAGAGCATGGTAAGCCCGCGGAGCCATTCATCAAGGCCCATGGCGAACCAGATTCCGGGAAGTCCGAAGCCCAGCGTCACACCAAAGATATAAGCACCGAGAACGGCAACACCCCACATGAAGATAATGGCCATAATGACGGGGAAGATGACATCACCAGCGCCTCGTAGGCCGTTAATGATCACGAGGTTAAAGGTTCGGCCGGGTTCCAGGAAGGCATCTACCATGAGCGTAATGCCACCCCATTTGATTATTTCGGCAGAAGTTGTAAAAATCCTGATAAAGGTGCCACCGAAGACAAATAGGATGGCGCCGATGCCGATAGCCATGAAAAAGGCTGTCCGGAAATTCTTAAGGCAGGTATGATAGGCGCCTTCGGTATCGCCTGCACCAATAAGCCTTCCAATGAGGATTTGATTGGCCTGTGCAATGGAAAGACCGAAGGACAGGGTGATGATGATGATTTGGAGCGTATAGGCTCTTGTTATATAGGCCGTGTCACCGAGGTTGTTAAGGATGATGCTGGTGACGACAATCTGGCTGACGTTATAGGAGATATTCTCGAGAGCCGACGGCAGACCCACCTTGATAAGGCTCTTCATGATGTTTTTGGGGAAGGCCTTGATGTATTGAAGTGCCGAGGGCTCGAGAATGCGCTTCCAAACAAAACCTATGGCAAAGAGCAT
This sequence comes from Clostridia bacterium, assembly GCA_026418215.1. Lineage (GTDB taxonomy): Bacteria > Bacillota > Clostridia > DSM-8532 > DSM-8532 > DTU059. The sequence continues at coordinate 4,083 of JAOABT010000618.1, forward strand.
GGCGACGCCTCTGGAAAAGGTCGTAGCGGTTGCCGCTCCGGCAATGCCCATTTTAAAGCCAAACACAAGCACCGACACGGTAATGACATTTAAAATATTCATGCCCATGGTGATGCTGAGCGTTTCCTTGGCATAGCCATGGGTACGCATGGTGACGGTAGACATATTCAAAAGGGCCTGCATGAAGATGAGGCCGCCAAATATGCGCATGGAGACGGCTGCATAGGATAGAAGCTTACCGGAAACACCGATGAAGGCTAAAATGGGTTTACCGAAGAGGAAAAGCAGCAGAGAGCAGATAACGCCTGCAACACAAAGGATCATATAGGAGCCCATGATGGCTTTTTCGGTTTCCTCTTTCTTTTTTGCACCTATGTACTGGGAGATCAAAACACTCGCACCCGAGCAAATGATGTTGAAAATCAGGTTTGTGAAACCGATTACCTGATTGCATGCGCTCACCGCACCAGCGGCCTGGTCTGAAACGCGGCTTAAAATGAATGTATCGACGATTCCCAAAAGGGAAAAAAATACAAGCTCAATGAAGATGGGGATTGCCAGACTCAGTAGTGTTACCTTTTTAACCATAATACCCTCTATCTTTATAAGATTCGTTTTATTATACTACAATCAGGTTGAACATAAAAACATCAGATTTTGCTCTTTGTGATACGATTATGAACAAAGTTCTTCTTAGTTCTGGTAATGGTTACACCGTTTTCCTAAGTTTGAGCGAAATGAAATAGGGAAGACTTTAAAAGAGGTGTTAAAGAGATGATACGAGTTGCAATCGGACAGGACAGCCATCGCTTCATGGAAGGCGAAAGTACAAAGCCCCTAATGCTTGGCGGCATTGAAATTCCTGGATGCCCGGGACTTATGGGCAACAGCGACGCGGATGTGGTATTGCATGCCCTTACAAATGCTGTTTCAGGGATATCATGCGTCAATATTTTGGGTAAAATATCCGATGACATGTGTCTTAAGCAAGGGATAACGGACAGTACGGCCTATCTCAAGGAGGCCCTTAAAACCCTTGCGGGTAAGAAAATTATTCATGTGTCGATCTCCATTGAAGCGCAAAGGCCCAAGCTGGCTCCGCACATAGAACGCATGAGAACGCGGATTGCAGGGCTTTTGGACATTCCTGAGACAAGCGTAGGCATTACGGCGACAACAGGTGAGGGCCTGACAGAATTCGGGAAGGGCAATGGTATGTTCTGCACCGTGGTTCTCACCGCGCAAGAGAATGTTACAATTGAATAAAGGGTATGTTATAATGCAATTAATGGCAACGGCCAACCAAAGATTTTTCAACGTTTTGGAGGTTTCTCAAAAGTGAATAAAAAAACATATTACATTACGACGCCTATTTACTACCCCAGCGGCAAGCTGCACATCGGTCATTCCTACACAACGGTTGCAGCCGATGCCATGGCTCGATATAAAAGACTCCAGGGCTACGAGGTCATGTTCCTGACCGGAACCGACGAGCATGGACAGAAAATTCAGCGCATTGCAGCAGAAAACAACGTCACCCCCAAGCAATACGTCGATAAGATCGTCGACGGTATCAAGAGCCTGTGGCGCCTCATGGACATTACCTATGACAAGTTCATCAGGACAACAGATGAGGAGCATATCCAGGCTGTTCAAAAGATTTTTAAGGCCCTTTATGATAAAGGCGATATTTATAAAAGTGAGTATGAGGGCTGGTATTGCACGCCCTGCGAGTCCTTCTGGACTGAGACCCAGCTGGTTGACGGGAAATGCCCCGACTGCGGCAGAGCCGTTGAGAAAACCCGTGAGGAAAGCTATTTCTTTAAGCTCTCCAAGTATCAGGATGCGCTTATCAAGCTTCTTGAGGAAAATCCCGAATTCATTCAGCCTACCTCAAGAAGAAATGAAATGCTCAATAACTTCCTAAGACCCGGACTTGAGGATTTGTGCGTTTCCCGTACCTCCTTCAACTGGGGCGTTCCGGTTACCTTTGATAATAAGCATGTCGTCTATGTATGGATTGACGCGCTTTCCAACTATATCACGGCTTTAGGCTACCTCTCTGAAAAGGATGAAAATTATCGTAAGTTCTGGCCTGCCGATGTGCATCTGGTGGGCAAGGAAATCGTGCGCTTTCACACCATCATTTGGCCCGCCATGCTGATGGCCCTTGATATTCCGCTTCCCAAGCAGGTGTTCGGCCACGGCTGGCTGGTGCTTGAGGGCGGAAAGATGTCCAAGTCCAAGGGTAATGTGGTGGACCCCGTTGTCCTTGTTGAAAAATACGGGCTGGATGCCATACGCTACTTCCTCCTGCGTGAGGTTCCCTTCGGCGCAGACGGCGTCTTCTCCAATGAAGCCCTCATCAACCGCATTAATTCCGATTTGGCCAACGACCTCGGAAACCTTGTCAGCAGAACCTCGGCCATGATCATCAAATACTTTGGCGGCGTCCTCCCCGAAGCCAGAGAAGCCGGCGACTTTGACAACGATCTCATCAGCGTTGTCAGCCAGGCCAAGGCCAAGACCGAGGAGCTTTTGGATAAGCTCCAGTTCAGCACAGCGCTCACAGAAATCTGGAAGGTCGTCTCAAGAACGAATAAATATATCGATGAAACCATGCCGTGGGCCCTTGCCAAGGATGAGGCCAAAAAGCCGCGTCTTGCTCAGGTCCTTTATAATCTTGCCGAAAGCATTCGCGTCGTGTCGATTCTCATACAGCCCTTCATGCCCCAAACACCTGCAAAAATCTGGTCCCAGCTCGCTATTCCACAAAACCAGAGGGATTGGAGCAGCGCCGGGACCTGGGGGCTTTACGCACCCCATGCACCGGTTTCTCAGGGCGAGATTATCTTCCCGAGAATCGATATAGCCAAGGAATTGGAAGCCCTTGCGGCCACTAGCGCCCCTGCGGCCTCAGAAACCTCCAAGGACGAGGGCAAGAAGGCTGCCAAACAGGAAAATGCTAAGGCGGAAGCGAAGGCTCCTGAGGCTAAGGAAGCGCCGGAGGGCATTCAGCTTATTGGCATCGAAGATTTTGGCAAGCTTGACCTCAGAGTGGTCAAGGTGCTCACCTGCGAGAGAGTCGAGAAGAGCGACAAGCTTTTAAAGCTCAAGGTTCAGCTTGGAAACGAAGAAAGGCAGGTTGTGTCCGGCATTGCCCAATATTACACGCCCGAAGAAATGGTGGGCAAAACCTTGATATTGGTTGCCAACCTCAAGCCGGCCAAGCTCCGTGGCATCGAAAGCCAGGGTATGATTTTGGCTGCATCAGACAAGGAGTCCGGCAAGCTGGTGCTTGTAACCGTTGAAGCTGAAATACCAACGGGTACAAAGGTGAGCTAGGTTACGCTCTGGTGGGCTTGCTTGTGAAAGGCCGGGTTCTTGCTCGCTTGTATAAAAGGTTTAAGGTCTGTTTAAGCCAGAAATGCTTAAATGGCTCTTAAGCAAGGCAAAACCAGGCTATTTCTTGAGGTAAACACTTTACGCTAAGGCCACAAACACACCACATAGACGTTAAACGACATAATAGACGAAAACGAAAAGCGAGTAGGCCATGACCATTAGAACGGTCTATAAGCAAAGATAACATGGAGAGACACGCTTGATAGATTCACATGCGCATTATAATGATGAGAAATTTGATGCCGACCGGGATGAGGTTTTAAAGCTGTCTC
>JAOABT010000622.1 GCA_026418215.1 Clostridia bacterium
GGCCTATTACGCCCAGTCTGTGCTTGAAAAGTACAAGGGGCTTATGATCATCATGAGCGGTATTGATGCCGACAAGCGCGCCCAGGCCGAGGAAATCATCTTGAAACAGCTTGAGGAAATCAAAAGGGGCGTCATCTCCGAGCATGAAATGAATGCAACCCAAAGCTCTCTCGAAACCGGCCTCAAATCCATGCAGGACAGTCAGGGCTCCATTGTCGATTTCTTTATGAGCCAGCACATCACAGAAAGCGGTGAGGATTTTGAATCCATGAGAGAAGGCATCAAGAAGGTCACCGTGGATGATGTCATCCGCGTGGCCCAAAATATCGAGCTCGATACGGTTTACTTTTTGAAGCCCGACGGGCGCTCGACCGGAGAGGAGGGACAGGCATGAACTATCGTACGACAGAATACAGAAAACTGGGCGAAACCCTTCATGAATACGATCATCCCTCGGGATTGAAGGTCATGCTTTTAAAGAAGCCGGGTTACAACAAGAAGACCGCCATGTTCGGCACCCATTACGGCTCCATCGATAACATTTTTAAGGTGGAGGGACAAAGGGAAATCGAGGTTCCGGACGGTATTGCGCATTTCTTGGAGCATAAGCTCTTCGAGCAGGAGGACGGCAACATGCTGGACAAGTTCTCGAAGCTCGGTTCGTCGCCCAATGCCTTCACCTCCTTCAATCAAACTGTTTACTATTTTTCCTGCACCGATCTTTTTAACGAGAATTTCAGGATGCTCTTAAACTATGTTCAGAATCCCTGGCTTACCGACGAGAACGTCGAGAAGGAAAAGGGTATTATCGGCCAGGAAATCAGGATGTATGAGGACAATGCCGATTGGCGTGTCTTCTTCAACCTATTGGATTGCCTCTACGTGAAGCATCCCGTCAAGCTTGAGATTGCAGGCTCCATCGAGAGTATCTCAAAAATCAATAAAGAGCTGCTTTACGACTGCTATCACACCTTCTATACCCCCTCCAACATGGTGGTGACGGTTGTGGGTGACCTCGATCCTGATGAGGTCTTTTCAATCGTTGATAATATGATACAATTTAAGGACAAGGGAAAGGTGGAGAAAAAATACCCCGATGAGCCGGACGCGCTGAACAAGGATTACAAGGAGCAGAAGCTCATTGTATCCATGCCGCTGTTCTATATGGGCATCAAGGATAATGTTCGTGTTACAGGGATGGAGCTTCTAAGAAGACGAATTGCCCTTGGCATAGCGCTTGCAGCCAGCATGGGCAGAAGCTCCGAGCTCTATGGCGGCCTTTATAACGAGGGTCTTATTAACGATTCCTTCCGCTTTGAAGCCTCCATCGACAGCGAATACGGCTACGTGGCATGTGGCGGGCAGTCTCCTGATCCAAAGAAGACGGCGGACATCATTGGCAAGGCCATGAAGGACCTGGTTTTAAAAGGCATTGACCAAAACTCCTTTGACCGTATTCGAAAGTCTCATGAGGGTACCTTTGTCCGGAGCCTCAATTCCATTGACAATATCGCCAGGGAGCTTATGGAGTCGCATTTCAACGGCGTAAGATTCCTGGAGGTAGGACGGGCCTTCGAAGAAATGAATTTAGACTATACAAACAAGGTCATCCAAGAGGTATTCCGTAATCCGGCAGCCCTGTCGGTTGTGAATCCTCAATAAAATAAACTCTGGAGGTTATGAATCATGGGGGTCGACTTTATCGCTTTGTTGCAAGCGGGAACAGCCGCCATTCAGAAAACGGCAAATGACATTGTCTATTATATCGCCTTTCCGCATTTGGGAATCCATCTCAACGTAAGTCCGGTTGCCTTTGAGCTGGGACCCTTCAAAGTTCATTGGTACGGAATTATAATTGCTGCGGCTATTCTGGTTGCGCTTACGCTCGCTATTAAGGAAACAAAGAAGTTCGACATTAAAGAGGACGACCTTGTGGACATGTTCCTTATTGCCCTGCCGGTTTCCATTATCTTTGCCAGACTCTTTTTTGTCATCTTTACCTGGAGCAGCTTTAAAAACGACCTGCTGGGCATCTTCCGCATCTGGGAGGGTGGACTTGCCATTTACGGAGCCGTCATCGGTGCGGTATTATCAGTTTATATCTTCTCCCGTATCAAAAAGATTGACATGCTGCATTGGTGCGACTTTGCGTGTGTTTACCTGCCGCTTGCACAGGCCATCGGTCGCTGGGGAAACTTCTTCAACCAGGAGCTTTACGGAAAGAACACTGATCTTCCCTGGGGTATGACGGGAAACATCATTCAAAACAATCCGGACCCAGGTGTAAACGGGCAGTTGCTTGTTCATCCGACGTTCCTCTATGAATCTCTGTTGAACCTCGGGGTATTCGCCATTCTTTACAGACTGCGCAAGAATCGTAAGGTCAAGGGTTCTGTTTTTGCTTGGTATCTCATTCTCTACAGTACTGTACGGTTTATGATGGAATTCTTGAGGACAGATGCGTTTGGCGTTGGAACCATTCGCTACAATCAGGTTTTCGCGGCAGCCGTGCTTGTATGTGCCGTTATCTGGCTCATGATTTTGAGCAGGCGCAGCAAAAAGGCAATTGAGGAGGAGGAAGAGCTTGCGCCCAGCCCTTATGCCAGCGTCATCGATAAGATGGAAAAGGACGAGGAACAGGAGAAACTGACACAGTCGGCTGATTCTTTTAAAGCTTTGGAGAATGGAGAGGCTCCTGATACTTCGGAAGAGGGCGTTCAACAAGAAGGCGCGTCTATAGGAACGCTTCCTGAAAACAGAGCCGAAGAAACCGATGCTTTAAATGATGCTTTAGTCATCGCGGAAGGCTCTACGAAGGATAAAGAATAGGATGGCTTTTAATGCTCACCATAGAAAAAAACAAGGGACCGTCGCTTATTAAAAATATTGACTGGTTTATCATCATTGTGGTTTTCATGCTGAACCTTCTTGGACTCATGGCCATCAAGAGTGTGGCTGGCCATTTGAACCAGCCCTCTCTTTTTTCAAAGCAGCTGGTG
>JAOABT010000641.1 GCA_026418215.1 Clostridia bacterium
CCGATCAAAGGAACGACCACCGACCCTGTTAAAAAAGCCATGGAGCTCATACCCTTCGGACCAGTGGTTTTTATTGACACGGCCGGCTTAGACGATTCGGGAGAGCTGGGAATTAAAAGAGCGGAGCGCAGCAAGGCTGTCATTAAGCAGACCGATTTTGCGCTCTTTGTGCTGGACGGCGCCGCTCCCGACGATGGAGGCTGGAATGAAATGAAGGCGCTCTTTGAGCGCTATCAAACCCCGTACATGCTTGTGATCAATAAAATTGACGAAATTGAAGAAGCACGTACCGCATCCTTGGTTCAAATGTACCCGGGAGCACAGACCGTTTCCGCCAAAACCGGACTCGGCCTAGAGAACCTCAGGCAGGAGCTTGCCAAAAGACTTCAGGCGGATGAAAAGGACGAGACCCTGCTGGGAGACCTCTTACCAGGCGGGGCCAAGGTGATTCTGGTCGTTCCGGTAGATTCCGAGGCTCCGAAGGGACGGCTCATCCTGCCGCAGGTTCAGGTTATCAGAGATTGCCTCGATCATGGCATTAAAAGCTATGTGGTAAGAGATTCGGAGCTCGAATCTGCCCTCAAGGACATACCCGACGTGGATCTGGTGGTGACCGACTCCCAGGCCTTTGCAAAAGTCAACGTCCTTGTGCCTGCGCACCTCCGTCTTACGAGCTTTTCCATGCTGTTTGCCCGACAGAAGGGGGACTTTAAAGTCTTTTTAGAAGGTGCAAAAGCCATTGATCGCATTAAGCCGGGTGACAAGGTGCTTGTCGCCGAAAGCTGCACCCACAACCATACGCATGAGGACATCGGGCGCATTAAAATACCTAAGCTATTAAACAATTATCTGGGCTTCGAAGTCCAATACGACTTCTTTGCAGGTAATGATTTCCCTCAGGACATAAAAAAATATGCCGTGGTCGTTCAGTGCGGTGCGTGCATGGTGAATAAGCGCTCCATTCACTCACGTCTTATGGAATGTCAAGCGAATGGGGTAGCCATCACCAATTACGGCATCCTTTTATCAAAGCTCAATGGTATTTTGGACAGAACCGTTGAGGTCTTCAGACAGTCTGGGCTTTGAAGTATCGTGGTTTCATGAGGCCACGAATGCCTTTAAGTCCTTTTCGGTATTTGGGACTTAAGCCCTGGAGGATGTTTCAGAGGCCAAAGTACATAGCTCGGAAATATTTGATTTTAGCCTATAGTTCCGATAGTATGTTGACTACCGGGGGGTACAACGTAAGTCCTACACGGGTTGATGTGGTGGTTGGGTTGTACCATGAGCAGTGATAAAGAAGGTTCAAATGTTTGTTTACAGGTCAATATGCTGGGCGGTTTTCATATCCTGGTCAACGGTAAGCCTCTGTTCAGTCAAGCAGAGCGTTCACGTCAGGTTATGAATCTCTTGGCCTATCTTCTTTTAAATCGCCGCAGCCTTGCTTCACAGCAGAAGCTCATCGAGGTTTTGTGGCCCGATGACAACAGCGGCGATCCGACAAATGCCCTAAAGAACCTTGTTTACCGCCTGCGTAAGGCGCTATCCCGCAACGATGCGCTAAGCCAATTCGAATGCGTTCTTCTTCAAAACGGTCATTATATATGGAATAATAAGATTCCCTGCCGTATTGACACCGAGCTTATGGAGGATTATTGGAAGCAAGCCTGTAATCTTGCGCTGGGTATTCCGGAACGGATTGACCTCTGCAGCCGTGCTCTTTCGCTCTACAAGGGACGCTTTCTTCCTGACATTGAACACGGGTCATGGACAGTCTCATTATCTTCCTATTATCAGAATATTTACATGAGCTGTGTGAGGGAAGCCATACGGCTTTTGTCACTCGAGCAGCGTTTTGATGAGATTTTTGCGATTTGTCAAACGGCTATTGCACTGGAGCCTTATGAGGAGCTGCTGCATGAAAATCTCATCAAGGCCTTGATCCAGATGGGCAAAAGGCAAAAAGCCTTACAGCACTATCACGACATTT
>JAOABT010000644.1 GCA_026418215.1 Clostridia bacterium
CAGAAGGCATGTTATGGGCAAAGCATGAACCAGGTCCTCCAAGATTGATTTCATTGCAAAAACCGGTATCCCCAGAATGACCAGCTCCCGATCCTCGAAACCCATTCTGGGTGAGGGAGCACTTCGGTCGACAACCCCGTCCTTCAGTGCCTGTAAAACGGCCTCCTGATTCATATCCCATGCTGCAATATGGTATCCTGCCGATCCTTGTCTCTTCAAGGCACGAGCAATGGAACCTCCAATAAGGCCCAGGCCAATAATACCAATCTTTTTGAGCCGCTCCATAACCATTCTCCTGTTCTTCGCTTATAAAGAAAGGGCGGAACCCGCCCTTTATGATTCGTTTAATAGAGTATTGTATTTTTCAAGGGTTGCTTTGGTGGAATTCCCGAGCACCCTTTGAACCTCCTTGGCGTTGCCGCCCTTTCGTATGAGGTCCGCTGCCAGCGTATGCCGCAGGGTATAAGGCGTTACGCCGTCCTCCATATCCGCCATCCGCGTATACTTCTTGATAATCTTCCAAATGCCCTGGCGTGAGATTCGCTTACCGCTGCTGTTAATGAAAAGCGATCTTTCCTGGGAGTCCTTCAAAAGAAACGGACGGGAAAGCTTGAGGTAATCGGCAAGCCCCTCCATGCAAGCGCTCTTGATTTCAACCTCACGGTTTTTTCGCCCCTGAACGCACCTGATGCATCCCTGCTCGAAATCAAGATGCTCAACATTCAAGGAAATGAGCTCCGTGACCTTAAGACCCGTTTCATAGAGAAGCTCGATGATGGCTTTGTCACGAATGTTCTTGACCCCTGTCGTCCCGGGAACCTCCATGAGCTTATGGACCTCTTGCTCTGATAATATCTTCGGGGGTTTTTTCGTTATTTTGGGTGCCTCTATGCCAATTATGGGATTTCCGTTCACCTTGCCGTGACGTATCAGATAGCGATAAAAAATCCTCAGGGAAGCCACGCACCGTGAAACGGTTGAGGGTGATTTTCCGCAGGCGTTCAGGCTTTGAATATAGCCTGCCAGCAGCTCTTTATCGGCAAGCTGGGTATCCAGAATACCTAGGTTTTTAAGATACGCTGTATATTGGCGAATGTCTCGTTCATAAGAAGCCAGGGTATTGGGAGCCAGGTTATGATTGTCCTTCAAGTAGTCTATGCAAGCGTTTACCACCTGATCCATAGCTGCACCTCCGAATGTACAGGAATTACAAATTCAGGAGCCTGGCAGCCATAAGGATACCGGCAACTGTCTTTGCGTCAGTAATTGTTCCCTCTTCTATCATCGTCAAAACCTCGTTAAAATCGTAGGGTTTTGCCGTAATAAATTCATCCTCGTCGGGGTCACATTCTCCTTGTGTCAAACCCGTAGCAAGATAAATATGGAGAACCTCGTCAGCAAAGGCAGGAGCAGGATGAATACTGAGTATCTTTTTAATATTTTCGGCGGTATATCCGGTTTCCTCTTTGAGTTCCCGGACAGCGCATTCCAAGGGGTCCTCGTCCTTATAGTCCAGCTTGCCTGCGGGAAGCTCAATGAAGACCTTCTCGTTGGGCTTTCTGAACTGTTCCACAAGGATAAGCTGCCCTTTGTCATTTATGGGCACAACGACTGAGGCACCGATATTTCTGACGATGTCGCGGGTTGCTTCCCGTCCGTTCGGAAGCTCGACCGTGAGGCGCTGAACATCTATGATGGAACCGTGATAGACCGTTTCTGTTTTAAGTGTTTTTTCATAATAATTCATGTTATAAAACCCTCCATAACGCATTACCGCTTAGTGGATGGGCTTCTCACAATGGATCGATTCGCCCAGCCTTATAACAAGCAACGACCATGAAGGCCGCACATTGAACGGTAACGGGGTTTGGTATTATATTCTTGCGGGCATAGTATTAATTCTTCTTTCCAATCTCTCTGGCACGGCGTGTACACTCACCCATAGCCGTTATGACGGCATGCCTGAAGCCCTCTTTCTCAAGTGCAGCGACAGCTTCAATGGTGGTTCCTGCTGGAGAGCAGACCATGTCCTTTAGCTCGCCTGGATGCTTCCCTGTTTCCAAAACCATCTTTGCCGAGCCTAACACCGCCTGGGATGCCAGCTTATAGGCAAGCTTCCTTGGTATGCCCGACTGTACGGCGGCATCGGCCATGGCTTCGATAAACATGAAGACATAGGCCGGGCTGCTTCCGGTAAGAGCCGTAACCTCGCTCATGAGCTTTTCCTCAAGTTCCTCAACCATGCCCGAGTAGCTCAAGAGCTCCATTACAAGCTTCTTTTCAGAAGACGAAACCAGATTGTCGCAGCAAACCAGAGTCATGCCTTCATTAACCATAGCCGGTGTGTTGGGCATGGTTCTGACTACCTTGGCATCCTCTCCGAGAATCCCCTTGTAATAAGAAATGGGAAGTCCCACAATAATGGACACCAGAAGCTTATCTTTATTGAAAAAGGGCTTGATTTCCTTTAGAACACCTTCGCTGTATTGAGGCTTGACGCAGAGGACGACGATATCCGATTCCTTCACAAGGCTTAAGATATTGTCACTGGCCGCAATGCCAAGCTCCTTGGCGAACTCGTTCAGCAAGGGTTCATTGATATCGTATGCGCTTACTACAAACTGGTTATTTTTGCTTTTTGCCACAATGCTCTTTACTAATGCGCCACCCATGTTACCGACGCCGATAAAACCTACCTTACAGGGCATAGAACAACCTCCAACCTTTAACCATTATAAGTCATTATAAAAGAAACTGTTACAACCGACAAGAAAAAGCCATCAACCTTGAGCAAAGAGCCCAAGGATATCCTTGTTATACTTCCATATATTTTGCCCTTCATTGCTCATGATAACGGTATAAAACTCTCTGTGGGGATCAGCTATGGAGCTAAAGCTTATACCAGGGTCCGAGCCCATCAGGAGGTAGAAGGAAGGCCCATCCTCCCTTTCTCTTATCCACACTCCATAGCCGTAGCAAAGCCTTTCGCCCTTGGCATGAACTGAAAGCATTCTATCCGTCATGCTCTTTGAAAGAAGCTTGAATGAGAATAAGTGGTCCCAAAATTTTATCATGTCTGATACTGTTGTATAA
>JAOABT010000656.1 GCA_026418215.1 Clostridia bacterium
CCTCTCTGGTCACGTGGGCTCGGAGATGTGTATAAGAGACAGGTATGGAACTCAGAGCTCATACGCTGGACATAGGGCGCATCGGTATTAGGCTGAAAAAGCGAAGGCCTGAAAAATTTATCGTTATCCAGATAATCGATGGAATAGGTGTGAAGGGTTTCACCCCTGACCTTCTCAAATTCTTTCGCTGCAACAGCTGTTATAATGCTTGAATCGAGACCGCCCGACAAAAAGGTACATAGCGGAACATCAGCAACAAGCTGGCGCTTGACTGCATCCTTGACCCACCAGGATACCTTTTCAACTGTTTCTTCAGGAGAATCCATATGGGGTGAGCTTTCGAGCGACCAATAGCAGGTTTCCCTCATTCCATTGACATTAAAAAGAATAGAATAAGCGGGTTTCACCTCGTATACCCGGTCATAAATACCGTGACCTGGCGTTTTTGACGGGCTGAGGGCAAGGATTTCAGAAAGGCCCCCGATTTTCAGGACCGGCCTTACGAGGGGGTGCTTTAAAAGCGCTTTCATCTCCGAGCCGAAGATGAGCTGGCTGTCCTGGACACTGAAAAACAGGGGCTTCACACCGAAGCGGTCGCGGGCAAGAAACAAGGATTGCTCCTTTTCATCCCAAATACCAAAGGCATAGATGCCATTAAGAAATTCCACGCAGGAAGGGCCCCATTCCATATAGGAGGTTAACAAAACCTCCGTATCGGAATGACTGTCGAAAAGGTAGCCCTTTCCTTTTAGAACAGCCTTGAGGTCATCTGCATTGTAAAGCTCCCCATTATAGGTAATAACATAGGAATAGCCATTCCTCGTTTTGACCATGGGCTGAGCCCCGCCTGCAGGGTCAACCACCGACAGCCTCCGGTGAACCAGCATGACATGAGGCGAAAACCATTCGCCTGAGGCGTCCGGACCTCTATTTTTAAGTGTTTCAGACATCCCCGCGAGGATTTGTTTCTCTGATGAGATATCTTCCTTTAAATGCACCCAACCGGCGATACCGCACATTTTCATCGACTCCTTCACATAAAAGCTTTTGGCACGTCTTCTGTAGAACTGACCCGAACATAAGCAGGATTAATGCTAGAGTAAAGCCATAACTTTCGAAATGGCATAAAAAAATGGCATACGGAATAAAACATCCGACGCCATTGTCATGAGGGGGGAAAGGTCCTCCAAATCATCATATGAGGAAGCCGCCTGGTTGTTGACTGCTGTGAGCTGGCACTAACTCTGGGGATTTTGTGGAAATATGCTTCTATTCACGAATCATGACGATTAGAATAAGGTTGGGAATACTATAAAACCCTGTAAAATGTTTCGGTTTTATAACTTCTTCGCTTGTGTTAACATTAAGATGGCTTATCTTATGAGCTCTTATAGAATGATACTCACTTAAGCCTTGGAAATGAGGTGGAAGAATTGAAACGACTTATCTTCAAAGGTGGTGTACATCCGCCCCAGAACAAAAGCACGCAGCACCTTGAAACCGTCGTCATGGGCGTGCCGTCAAGGGTTATCCTTCCCATGGTCCAGCATCTGGGTGCTCCCTGCAGACCGCTTGTAAAAAAAGGCGATGTTGTCAAGGTGGGACAGGTTGTCGGAGACACAGACGCTTTTGTATCAGCGCCCATCCACTCCAGTGTTTCAGGCGTTGTCACTGCTATAGAGGATCGTATCATAACGGGCAGCAAACCGGTCGCATGTATAGAAATCAAGCCCGATGGCCTTCAAGAGGTTTGGGAAGGCGTTAAAGCACCGGGTATTGACAGCCGCGAGGCTTTTCTAAAGGCTGTCCGTGCATCCGGTCTGACGGGCTTGGGCGGAGCCGGCTTTCCGACCCATGTCAAGCTCAATCCTCCCAAAGAGGCCCGTGTTGACACTCTGATTATCAACGCTGCGGAATGCGAGCCCTATATTACTTCTGATTACAGAGAGTGCCTTGAAAATACTCAAAACATTATAGAGGGTGTGAGTCTGGTCTTAAAGTGGACAGGTATTCCAAAAGCGGTCATCGGTATTGAAGACAACAAGCCCGAGGCTATCAAGAAGCTGTCTGAGGCTGTCAGGAGCCTGCCCTCCACAGAGGTGCAGACGCTTAAGTCCAGATACCCTCAAGGCGCCGAGAAAATGCTCATATATACCGTGACAGGCAGGCAGGTCCCCCCGGGAAAGCTTCCCGCCGATGCAGGGTGTCTTGTCATGAACGTCGCCAGTGTGGCGTTTTTAGCCGAATACATGAAAACGGGCATGCCGCTTGTTAAGAAACGTGTTACAGTGGATGGAACTGTGATAGCCAAGCCTCAGAATGTCCTGACTCTTATAGGCACACCGATCCAGGAAGTCTTTGAATTCTGCGGAGGGTTTTCATCCGAGCCCGGAAAGCTTATTATGGGCGGCCCAATGATGGGTGTCTCCCTTTATTCGCTTGATATTCCGGTGCTTAAAAATACCAACGCACTGCTGGCTTTGAGCGGTAATCAGGCCGAAATGCCGCAGGAAAGTCCTTGCATGCGCTGCGGACGCTGCGTGAGAGCCTGCCCCATGAATCTCCTGCCCTATGACATTGATCGTTTGGTCAAGGCCAATATATATGAAAACATTGATAAATACCATATAACAGACTGCATTGAATGTGGTTCCTGCGTTTATGCCTGCCCGGCCAAGAGAATGATTGTCCAGTCTATCCGACTTGGCAAGGATGTGCTTCGCAGGACTGCCCAGAAGTAACGGGGGTTGGGCTTCTTCAACAGGTATCAGAACTTTAAAAGACCTTGCTTTGTATGAAAAAACTTAACGAAGAGCCATTCGATAAGGCCATGAACTTTTTTTACACTTGTATGCACTTGGGCCTGCACGGATGCTAGATACGGATAAACAGAGAGATGTGCCCGGTTGCGTCCGGCTTATGCCGGAGCAAGACGGGTCATAAAGAAAGGATTGGGGTGTGTCAATTGGATAAGAGGTTTTCGGTGAGCTCCTCACCGCATATCAGAAGTGAGGCCACCACCCAGCGCATCATGCTGGATGTGCTCATAGCACTCTTGCCCGCAAGCTTTGCAGGCATCTATTTCTTCGGGGTTAGGGCCGCGATGGTGATAGCTGTTACGGTGATATCCTCGGTAGCTTTCGAGTTCATCACAAGAAAATATCTTTTGAAACGCAGCAATACCATAGGAGATTTAAGCGCCGCCGTTACAGGCTTGCTTCTGGCGCTGAACCTTCCTCCGGCATTCCCTCTATGGATGGCGGTTGTAGGCTCCTTCTTTGCCATCGTTATTGTCAAGCAGCTCTTCGGAGGGCTGGGACAGAACTTCGTAAACCCGGCATTAGCTGCCCGCGCTATCCTTCTGGTTGCCTATGGTACAAAAATGACATTTTGGACGGCACCGTTGTCGCCACAAGGTGCTGATGCCGTATCTGCCGCTACCCCGTTGGGAATGCTCAAGGAGGGAGGAAGCCTTCCTTCAGTGCTTAATATGTTCCTTGGACAGATAGGTGGCTCCATCGGAGAGACCTCTGCGATTGCCCTCTTGCTTGGGGGAGTCTATCTATTGGCAAGGGGTGTCATCTCCTGGCATATCCCGGTGATTTACACCGGTACGGTGGCCTTGATAGCCTGGGTTCTCGGGCCTACTGGGATGCTTACGGGAAACCCGCTGTTCCATGTGCTGGCTGGCGGCCTCTTGATCGGCGCCATCTTTATGGCAACAGACTATACGACCAGCCCCATGACCCGAAAAGGTATTGTGATTTATGCTGTGGGCTGCGGTGTTCTGACCATGCTGTTCCGACTTTACACCAATATGCCTGAGGGCGTATCGTTTGCCATTCTCCTCATGAACATTACCGTTCCTATTATTGACCGCTATACAGCTCCTCGCAGATTTGGAGGTGAGCTCCATGTTTAAAGAGATCATTCGTCCGGCTATCGTGCTGTTTTTGATCTGCGCCCTGATTACCGGCGCACTGGCTTATGTCAACGGCGTAACCAAGCCAATTATTGATGAAAGCCAGAAGCAGGCGCAACGCGATGGGCTTGCCAAGGTCTTTCCGGGTGCTGATACCTTTAGTGCTCCTCAAACGGCAGATCAGTTGAAGGGTAAGGGCTATCAGGTGAGTGACCGCATCGTCAGTGCCTATGAAGCGCAAAAGAACGCTGAGACCATAGGCTATGTCATCGAAGTCTCTTCCAGGGGCTATGGCGGTCCTATCAAGATGCTGGTAGGCATCGGAATGGACGGTAAGATTCTGGGAGCGCTGATTACAAGCAGTAACGAAACCCCCGGCCTGGGCTCCAAGGCAGCTGAGCCTGCCTTCATGGGTCAATACCTCGGAGCGGTGAGCGATGAGTTCAAGGTTGTCAAAGGCAAGGCGTCTGCGGAAGGGGATATTCAGGCTGTCAGCGGTGCGACCATTTCGTCGAGAGCGGTTACCCAAGGGGTTAACGATGCGCTCAAAATGGTTCGTTCCATCAGGGGAGGTGCAAAGTAAATGGCTAATAATAAAATGCTTTCTGTTTTAACAAACGGCTTCTTAAAGGAAAACCCCACTTTGCGCCTGCTGTTGGGCATGTGCCCTTCACTGGCTGTCACGACCATGGCTAAAAACGGCCTGGGAATGGGAGCGGCGGCGACCTTTGTTTTGGTTGGCTCCAACCTGGTTATTTCATTAATAAGAAAGATTGTACCCGACAAGGTGCGAATTCCTGTATTTATTACGGTTATTGCAGGTTTCACCACTATTGTGCAGATGCTTTTGGCAGCTTTTCTGCCTGAGATCAACAAACAGCTGGGCATCTACATTCCGCTGATTGTGGTCAACTGTATTATTCTTGCCCGTGCCGAAATGTTTGCCCAAAAGAACGGGCCGATCCTGTCTATTCTGGACGGAATTGGCATGGGAGCGGGCTTTACCTGTGCCATCTTCATTATCGGCTCGATCCGTGAAATTCTGGGAGCCGGGACCTGGATGGGCATGCCCGTCACAGTCAATCTCTTTGACCCCACAACGCTCTTTATCCTGCCGCCTGGCGGGTTTATGGTCATGGGCTTCTTAATTGCGCTGGTCAACAAGCTGACCAAGGGAAAGAAGAAGCAACCAACCGACAGCGGCTGCGCCGCAGGCTGCCCCGGCTGCAGCAAATCCATGCACGGAGGTGAGGCGGCATGAAGGAGCTTTTCGCCATCCTTGTAGGGGCCATGTTTATTGAAAACTTTGTCTTATCCAAGTTCTTAGGCATTTGCCCCTTCCTGGGAGTCTCTAAAAAGACTTCCACCGCTGTTGGTATGAGCGGCGCTGTGGTTTTTGTCATGGTGCTCTCACAAGCGGCCACCTGGCTCACCAACGAGTATCTTTTAAAGCCCTATGGCCTGGAATATCTCCAAACCATAGCGTTCATCCTTGTGATTGCGGCTCTAGTTCAGTTTGTTGAAACAGTGCTGAAGAAGATGCTTCCTCCGCTATACAAGGCCCTAGGTATTTATCTGCCTCTTATCACAACAAACTGTGCGGTCTTAGGATCGGCGCTCATTCATGTTGAACGTCAGTACACCTTGCTTCAAGCCGTCGTTTTCGGCTTTGCGGCAGGTTTAGGCTTTACCATGGCACTCATACTCTTTTCGGGCATTCGTGAGCGCCTTGAAACCTGCGATATACCCGAATCCTTCAAGGGTATGCCTATTGTGCTTATTGCGGCTTCATTGGTATCGGTGGCGTTTATCGGCTTTGCCGGACTTGTGATCAAGTAGAAAGGGGGAGAGCAGGATGGATATTTTGCTTCCCGTAGCGGTTATTTCGGGACTCGGTCTTCTGTTTGGGTTAGGTCTTGCCTATGCCTCCAAGGTCTTTGAGGTTAAGGTTGACGAACGTATCGGCAAGGTCAGGGAGCTGCTCCCCGGTGCCAATTGCGGTGCGTGCGGCTTTTCGGGCTGCGATGGTATGGCCGAGGCCATTGTCAATGACAAGGTTCCGGCCAGTCGCTGCCCTGTTGGGGGTGCCTCGATGGTAGCCGCAATTTCAGACCTTTTGGGTGTGGAAGAAGGGGCCGTTGAGGATAAAGTGGCTCGTCTCATTTGCCAGGGAACCTGTCAAAATGCTGAAACAAAGTATGCTTATGCCGGCATCGAGGACTGCCATGCGGCCAATGCGCTGGCAGGCGGTATGAATGCCTGCAGCTTTGGCTGCCTTGGCCTTGGAAGCTGTAAAAAGGTTTGCCCCTTTGATGCCATTGTCATGGCGGACGGCATCGCACACATTGATACCGGGCGCTGCACAGGCTGCGGAAAATGTGTTTCTGAGTGTCCCAAAGCAGTCATTAAGCTTGTTCCGGTGTTGTCGGGCTTTACGGTGCTTTGCGCCAACCAGGATAAAGGCGTCATCGCGAAAAAGAACTGCAAGGTGGCCTGCATTGCGTGCCAAAAATGCGCGAAGGCCTGCCCAAGCTCGGCGATTACCGTTTCCAGCAATCTTGCTGTTATCGATCCCCAAAAGTGTACCAATTGCGGAACATGTGTCAAAGAGTGCCCCCAGAATTGCATTGAAAACACCACGGTCAAGCGTTGCTCGTTAGGGGCATAAATGGTACTGCGAATTGTAATGATGAGTTAAGCTTTAAGTCGGCTGAATGTGAATGCTGGACTTAACTATGTTTAATAGAAAAGACTCTCCTCAAAGCTTTGAGGTGGAGTCTTTTTTTAAACAAGAAAGAGCAGAAGAAGCTATAAGTAAGTTGAGATAGAAACTTAAGACCAGCCAACAGATCAAACAAGGTAGACAATAGGATGAATGAGCATTTCTTAACGCTCGCCCTACCGCCGCAAATGGTCATTCAGTTTCTTGTGGGTGGGATTGTGCTGCTTGGTGGGGCATCATTTCACACGCACATTGCTAACTGCTGCTATCTACTATAGCTCAATCACGAGTCTCCGTCCTCAAACGAGGCAGCGCCAACACTCCTTTTAAACACTTCAGGATAGGCAACCCGCATGGAAACAATTTCGCCGCACTCAAGGCAGAAGGTCACGACGACCCTTGACCCCGATTGGAGATTCATTCCTATTTCCTTCACATTGGCATGGCCGCTTCCGAGCATGCCCTCCTTGAAAGTGGTTCCTCCGCACTTGTTACATTTGCTATCACTACCCATAACAACATTTCCTCCCGTATGATGGATGATGATGAGACTTGGCTTTAAGAATAACAAAACCAGACGTATGACAATATGAAAATCGATGTGATATAATGCCTATGGACAATAAAAAGAGCCCGAGATCATTTATGATCCCAGGCCTATCGAGGAGTAGAGGGCTAGTTGAAATGAATTTCCATTCCTTCGCCTAAATGATCTACAGCGTGCAGAGATGAAGGAAATTCAAGGACCTTGGCAGCCTTCCGGATAACAGGTGTTGCCCTGAAAGGCTTCATACCGCTTCTTATGGCAATGATCCGGTTCTGGCTGTCTAAAAAAACAGCATCGAGACAATAGCGCATGAAGCAGGTATGGATAGAGTTGCAAGGTGAGAGAAGCAAGCCATAATGGCCTTCCCTTTTACCCATTAGGCCGTTAAGCCTTTTCAAGAAGGAATCGGCTTGGTCAACAGGGATTCTCGAGCCTGTTGCTGTAGTAAAGAAAAGCTGCGCTCTGCTGCTCATGTCATCACCCAAGACAAGCATACCTCAAAGCCGGTCCCTTTAGAAATAGTCCGTTGGGCCTAGAAAAAATAGGCATATGGAATAAGTCAGACAATGAGTTTATTGATACGTATTATTAAATAGAAGCAGATTAAGGACGATAAAAGTCAGAGGGTAAAAGGTTGGGAAGCAGCCCATATGCAGGATTACGACGTTATCAGGCTGTGCCTTGAGGGAAAAACAGAGGCTTTTGAGGAGCTGGTGGAGCGCTATCAGCGCCTGGTCTATTCCATTGCCTTGAGCTATATGAAGGACCCCCAGCTGGCGGAGGATGCCGCCCAGGAGGCCTTTATCAAGGCTTATACGCATATACGCTCCTATAACCCCGAATTCAAATTTTCAACCTGGATCACGCGCATCACCTACAATACCTGTATTGACAGCCTTAGGAAAAAGCGTGAAATGAACCCTATTGAGGAGGCCTTTGAGGTTGCGGACAATGCCCAGACCCCCGAAGAGGCGCTGGTGTCCAAGGACCGCAGGCAGAAGCTCGGTGAGCTCATTAACGCCTTAGAGCCCAAGTATAAACAGCCCTTGATGCTCTATCATGCATCAGGCCTCAAATATGAGGAAATCTCGGAGTATCTTAAGGTACCCATGAGTATCGTGAAAAACAGAATTTTCAGAGCTCGAAAAATGCTCAAGGAAGCCCTGGAAAGCTATTAATACCATTGGAAAGACAGGGGTGGAGAATGAGGAATTGCATTGAAGAAAGAGAATTCAATCTTTTTTTAGAGGACGGCCTTTCGCACGAAGACATGAGGAGCATGATAGATCATGCACAAACGTGTGCTGCCTGCAGAGAACAGCTCGAAGGCTGGAAAAGCCTCAAGGCTACCCTCGACGCTGCCTCGGAAATAGAAATACCTCCGACTCTAAAAGTGCGCGTCATGGAGGGTGTCGCCAAGGAGAAAATCCTTCCTCTGCTTAAGCCCATGGGCTTTAGAAGAACCCTTGCCGCCTGTGTCCTCGTTTTGCTGGTTGCCGGTTATTTTCTCCTGCCAGCTGTCTGGCCTTACATTGGCAGCTTTGTTAACGACGGTATTTTGTACCTTTCAACAGCCTTTTATAATGGCCTCAGCTTTGTGGGCCTTGATATGAAAGCGGTTATGGGAGTTTTCAGAGTGGTCGTCGACATCTTTAACCAATATTTCTGGGTATTTGCCACAAGCACCCTGCTGCTCATTGTAGGATTCTGCTCATTAATTCTTCTGGGCAATAAGAAACTTAAGGCAAACTGACAAAACCGCAAAAACAGCTTTTATTTTTATAGCCCGTATTGTATAATAGAAAACGCAGTTACACTTGGTAACAGCCAGGAGGAATATACAATATGCTAGCTAAGGAAGTTACAATATTGAGTAAAACCGGTCTGGAGTCCAAGATGGCAGCCAGGCTCATCCAAAAGGCTTCAGGCTACGAAGCCAACATCTGGATACAGAAGGACGACAGAAAAGCTAATGCAAAAAGCCTGTTGGGTCTTCTTTCACTGGGAATCAGTCCGGGCGACGTCATCACCATCATTACAGACGGGCGGGACGAAGCAACTGCTCTAACAGAGCTTGAAGCCTTTGCAAACAGCGGAATGACCGAATAAAGAATATCAAGAGTAAGCTGCCGGCGTAAAATGCCGGCACTTTTGCATTTACGGACTTTTTAGAAAATATGCCCACTACCATAATGAAGACGACAGTACAAGGCAGGAGGTGAAACCCATGGCATCTATCAGCGAAACACTCAAAAATTTGCCCGATTCCCCCGGCTGCTATATTATGCGGGACGAAGCAGACACTGTTATCTATGTCGGAAAGGCTAAGATTCTCAAGAACCGCGTCAAATCCTACTTTCAGCATCGTGAGGACCGGGATTTCAAGACTGCCCAGCTGGTTTCAACCGTTCAGTCCCTTGAGTATATTGTCACCCACACCGAGGAAGAAGCGCTGATTTTAGAAAACACCCTGATCAAGCGCTATAAGCCAAAATACAACATCCTTTTGAAGGATGACAAAACCTATCCGCACATCCGCATCACCATGCAGGAGGATTTCCCTAGAATTGAGATTACACGCAAGGTCTTGAAGGATGGTGCCAAATATTTCGGGACCTTTGTCAAGATGACGGCGGTTAAGGAATCCATCGAGGTCTTAAGAAGGCTTTTTCCTATTCGGTCCTGCCAACGGGCCATCATACCCGGAAAGAAGCAAAGACCTTGCCTTTATCATCATTTGGGGCTTTGCTCTGCACCTTGCAGCGGCCATGTTTCAAAAGAGGATTACAATGCTCTTGTAAAAAACGCGGTGGCCTTTTTGGAGGGACGCCATGAGGATGTCATTAAAAAGCTGGAAGAAGAGATGATCAGCTACTCAGAGGCCCTGAGATTTGAGAAGGCGGCCCAAATCCGCGACAGACTCAAGAGCGTCACCGAGCTATATAAAAGACAGGTGGTTGCTTCTACTAAATTCGATGAGCGCGATGTTATAGCAT
>JAOABT010000662.1 GCA_026418215.1 Clostridia bacterium
AGATGTGTATAAGAGACAGGTGTAAGGTCAGGTGAGCTCCGGACGATTCAGGATATCCATGAGGAAATCTACGAAATAGTCACAAAGGCTTTAAAGGACTAAATGCTTATAAAGACGCGATGGAGGGAATATGGCAGGCTTAAAAATAGATGGAGGCGGGTCTCGCGGCAAGCCTCAGACCATATCCAGCAAAATAGACCGTGACGCCGGAAAGGTCTCGGACAAATCCGGTGCACAATTTGGCTCACATCTTGACCGCCACTTTTCTCAGAACCAGGAAGAAGAGCTTCAGAAAAAGGCTATGGAAATTGAGAAGCAGGGGAAGCACCTCTCCGAGCATGTGGACATTTCTGAGTTGAAGGCCTATAAAAAGCTGGTTATGGAGTTCCTGGACGAGGCCGTCAGAGGCTCAGGACGCTTTTCAAAGGAGAGCTTTCTGGATAGAAGAGGCCGTCATCGGGTGTTCGCAACAGTCAAGACCATCAATGAGAAGCTCGAGCAGCTGACGCGAGATGTCTTGAGCACCGAACGCGACAATTTGCAGATTCTGGGACGGATTGAAGACATTCGCGGCTTGGTTTTGGACTTGGTACTCTAAAAACAAAGAGGAGAACTATGAATTTCATTGGACAAAAGGCCATTGTTGATGGCTTTAAGGATAAACTCAATCAAAAGAATCTTGGCCATGCCTATGCCCTTAGCGGCCCCGCAGGCATGGGCAAGAGAACCCTTGCACGCTACCTTGCCAAGCTCCTTCTGTGCACAGAGGCAGCATCGGCGCCCTGCGGCAGCTGCCGCTCCTGCAGGAGCTTTGAAGCCGATTCCAATCCTCATTTTCTTAGCATTTCGGCAGAAACGCAGAAAATACTCATCAAGCAGATTCGAGGCCTTATCGAAGATATTTCGATAAAGCCTTCCCATGGCAGGAAGGTTTATTTGATCGAGGATGCGGACAGAATGACACCAGATGCCCAGAACTGCCTTTTAAAAACACTTGAGGACCCCCCGCCGTATGCGGTCATCCTTATGACCACGGCTTTTTACGAGTCCTTGCTCGTTACGGTCCGCTCCCGTATCGTCCAGATCAAGATGATGCCTTACAATAACGACGAAATGGCAGCTATAGCGCACCATAACGGACAAATCCTCAAAGGCAGGGAGCATCTGTTAAGC
>JAOABT010000001.1 GCA_026418215.1 Clostridia bacterium
GGGCTGCTCCCTGGCTGTTGACGGCAGCAAAGGCTGGAGCGATGCCGAGAGAGGGAATTCTCGAATATGTCGTGAGTAGACTCAAAAAGAGCATGATGATAATAATAATGCGCTTTTGCATAGTATCCCCGCTTTCATAAAAGCATATGAAGCGGGGGGGTTGGTTATTTCTTCAAACCCATTTCATTTAACAAAAGAACATAAATACAGAGCAGGCTGTTGACCTGCTCCTTAACATCTGCTGGTTATTGTCACAAAGGCCGGTTATTAGTCCCAAAGATCGGTTATTAGTCCCAAAGATCGGTTATTAGTCCCAAAGGCCGGTTGTTTGCCGCAAAGATCGGTTATTAGTCCCAAACCATGTGATTGCCGCCAAGCCAGCCTTCCAGACCGTCGGTGGTTTTAATTCTGACATTATCGGCTTCACCCTTTTCAACGACAACAAATTCCTGACCGGGCTTCAAAATGCCTACCCGGGTGGCTTCGGTTTCCTTGAGGATTTGATCCCACTCCATAGGCGCACCCTGAATAATATCATCCTTAGTCTTGTAAATGATATTCTCAAACTTCAGGCTCAAGGTTTTACCTACAATCTGATCTGTTTCAACCTCAGCCTTGGAGGTGACGTCATAATAACGTAACACCAGATTTTCATCGAAGGGTTCCTGGGGCATTTCAACAAGATTTCCTCCCCAGTAATAGAGCCTGTTATCCCCCGAAAAGCCTTGGATGCCGCCCTGATATTTTAAGAACAAGGAGAAGGCTTTGCCGTCGAAGCGGTAAATGTAGGTGGTGCAGCGGTCGAGCAGGAAGCCGTCCTGAATGAAGAACTCGGTATAAGCGTCGGAGGTATCAATATCGAGAATTCCGAGGGTGACTAAACCGTCATAGGCTTCGGATTTGGGCGCAATGCTTTTGGGTAATTCAACACCATTGATGCGGAGGGTGCAATCAGAAAAGAAGCCTCCGTTGTCTCCTTCTACAGGCTGGCATTCCAATGTGTCCATCTGCCCGTCAGCGTTGAAATCGTGGGAGACTGTGATGAGGTCTTTCGTAAAATCAACCTGATAGGGGCGATGACCCCGAAAAGCCGCTCTGATTTCCGGTATGGGAGTGGGGGTAGGGGAATTTATTTCAGGAGTTGGAGTTGCTTCTGGCGTAGCCGATTCACTTGCTTCAGGTGTCGGCTTCTCAGTTTTTGTGTCCTCAGACGTTGAGGTCTCGGTTTCTTCGGTAACGATCTCGTCGTCTCCGCTTTCCTTATCGGAAACGCTTAATCGGCCGCAGCCGGCCATTATGAAAACAGAAAATGCCAGAATGAATAAAAGTGCAAATAAATTTTTTCTCATGACCTTGAACTCCTGCTGTTTTTTTCTTTCTATTATACGTTATTTTAATAGACTTGTCACCTTTTGGGAATAGGCCGGGTAAAACCGGATTGACAGTCGGCAGGGATTTGATACAATGTATGAGGTGATGACTTTAAAGCATTTCGAGGGGGATTAACAGATGAAAAACGCTTATGAGATAAAGGTTGCAGGGCTAACAAGAACACTTCCGCTGTGCCCTATCAGTGATGATCTCTACATTGCAGCTTTCGTGCTTTTTGGCGATGTTGAGCTTACTGTTGCCTGCGCTTCAGAGCTTTTAAAAAAAGCGCCTGAATACGATGTCATGATTACTGCTGAAAGCAAGGGTATTCCACTTGTATATGAAATGGCCCGCCAGGCCGGTGTCAATAAATACCTTCTCGCAAGGAAAATGGCCAAGCTCTATATGAAGGATGTCTTCTCGGTTGAGCTCCAGTCCATTACCACTGCTAAAAGACAGGCTCTCTTCATTGACCGTGAAGATGTGGAATACATGAAGGGCAAGCGTGTGCTGATTGTAGACGACGTTATTTCTACAGGAGAGTCCGTAAAGGCTGTTGAAAAGCTTGTCCAGGAAGCGGGCGGCATTATTGCCGGTAAAATGGCCATACTGGCAGAAGGCGACGCTAACAAGCGTGATGACATCATCTACCTGCAGCATTTGCCCTTGTTCAATAAAGAAGGTCAGGCTCTTTAAGCCGTTCTTAATAGGGAAAGAGCCTATAATGCTGTAGCTCTCATATCAGGTAAGAAAAAAGGTTGCTTTAGGCAGCCTTTTCTTTATGCTTTCCAGGCAGGTAAATCGGCCATCAAGGCACGGGCCGTGTTCTGTGCAGCTTCGGGATCGAAGCCTTGGGTTCTGATGATAAAATGGGTCATGCCATGGAGCTTTTCCTCATAGCTCTGCATGGTGCCGTCGGGGCGGGCGCAGTATTTGCAGTAATCTTTACTCTCGTCTCCCTGTGCAAAATCCGAGACTTCGTTCATGGGCATGCCGCATGCAATACAGTTTTTCATTGTTCCTTCTCCTCGTATAATATCATTTGTAAGGTTTGGATTTAGATTTTTCCAGTTAAAAACCTCCAAATTAACTGACAAGGCCATTGAAGAACAGCTTAAGCTTATCCCGAATACATTGATGTCCATCAAGGGTATCGGGCCTGTTTACGCTGCCGGCATTGTAGCAGAGGTTGGAGATATTCATCGTTTCAAGGATCAAACTGCTTTGGCTCAATTTGCAGGTATCGCTTGGACTAAGCACCAATCTGGCAACTTTACCGCTGCGAATACCCATTTGATTAAGTTTGGCAACAGGCATCTGCGATACTATATCATGGAAGCTACCAACAAAGTGAGGATGCACGATCCCGAGTTGAAACGCTTCTATGACTTAAAGTACAGCCTAACTCCTAAGACCCCACATAAAAGAGCACTTGCACTAACTGCCAGAAAATTCGTCCGGCTTGTTTATGCCCTGCTGCATGACAACCGGCTATATACCCCGCCAAAGGGAGAATAATTTCCGGTTGGCATTCCACATCCTACCATAATTTACAATTGAGGTTTGGTAGGTCTATTAGGGAGGTCTCCTTTTATCCTTTTTGAGCCTAAAACAGGCCTTTTATCAATAACTTTTTTTCAGTTGGCTATTAACATTTAACCGCTGGACTTTATATCAAGCTTTTCTGAGGGTTTTGAAATAGGTCCTCAATTCATCCTTCACTTCCTGGTCAAGATAGTGCCAGCGAATGCCGCGGACGGCACCCTCCAGGGCACAAAGCATGTTGAAACAGACAGTTGGGTCCTTGATTCTAATCCTTTGAAACGCGTCGCGGCTCCCGGCTTCGATTAAAGCCGCAGGGCTGAGGATACCCACATCCATGAGCTTTTCCTCAATGACACCGCTAATATTAGGCATATCACTCAACTTGTTCACAATTGCTGTCACTCCTTTTTCTTAAGATAAGGCTGCTGTAGAAATCAGCTAATTCTTGGCCATAACGTTTAAGGACCGATTCGCCCGGTGAGAAGACATCATTGTTTGTGAGGTAATGGTGCAAAAGCCCAACCCAGCCATTAAAAATGAGATGAGGGGGATAGGTCTGGATAAGGTTTGAAGCCACTGTCCGTTCTAATACCTCAGCGATATGAAAGGATATGGTGGACTGGATGGAATGGTAGATATGCCGGACCTTTTCGGGAAGCAGGCGGTTTTCAATGACCAGGCGTGTATAAAGTGCTTCATAGGTCATCAAACCCTTGATATGTGCCACGAGTACATCCTTAAAACTTGCTTGGCCTTCCGCCAGCTCGTGAAGACGTCGGTTGATTTTATGTCCCACTGTTTGAATAACACTCGCCCAAAGGTCCTCTTGAGTGGGAAAATGCACAAATAATGCACCATGAGAGACATGGGCTTCTTTGGCGACGTCAAGGGTTTTAGTCGCCAGAATGCCTCTCTCAGCGTAGAGCTTTATAGCGCTCTCTATAAGCTTGGTTCGTGTTGCCTCTTTCTGTTGGGTTCGTTTTCCTGCCATTGGCATAACCTCTTACTAATGAGTCAATACTTAGTGAGTATAAACTCATTATATAACCAGGCTGTAGAGAAGTAAAGAAATTTTCAAGAACTTTTTTAAAAGCCAGACTTTCTTGTAATTATAAACCAGCTCCTATGTTGTAAAAATAATATGAATTTTTCCGTGGGACTTGTCATACGCTACTGGTTTCAAGATTTCCATGAATTAGGCCCTTGCATACCACGCCCATTTGCAGGTAATAATTTATAGCCTGGGGGTGTTTTGGTGACGAAGCAAAAGCAGGCATCAGTGGAGCTCAAGGTGCTTCAGGAAAAGCTCAAGGACTGCCCTGACATTGTTCAGCGGAAGGTCTTAATTGACGGTAAAACGGAAGCATACTTTATTAATATCTCGACAATGGTCAACAAGGACCTCCTTCAAAGGGATTTCATTAGACCTATTCTTTCCATGACCCTTGAGCAATTATCCGATAGCAAGAAGGTTGGAAATCTGCCGTGCGGGGATACCACACTGCTTTACACGACCCAGGAGGTGCTGACTAAAATCCTCATGGGAGCCACAGCCTTTGTCTGCGACAAGCTTGAGTATGCCATTATCTGCAGCACCACAGACATTGAACAGCGAAGCATTGATGAGCCTGAGACGGAGAAAAATATACGTGGTCCCCATGAAG
Source organism: Clostridia bacterium (assembly GCA_026418215.1). Taxonomy (GTDB): domain Bacteria; phylum Bacillota; class Clostridia; order DSM-8532; family DSM-8532; genus DTU059. The sequence goes on from JAOABT010000001.1 coordinate 4,581, forward strand.
GCTTCGTGGAGGTTCTTGATACCAACCTGTCCATACTGAGACGGAAAATCCATAACAGTAGCCTGAAATTTAAAGAGGTTACCCTTGGTGATATATCGCATCAAAAGGTTGTGGTGGTTTATATTGAGGGCATTGCTAATCAGGAGCTTTTAGATGGCTTGTACAATAAAATCAGCGCTATAAAGATAGATGCCCTGCCTGCCATAGGCTACATCGAGCAGGCCATCACCTCCCATCCCAATTCCATTTTCCCGCAATTTCTCGCAACTGAAAGGCCGGATAAGATCACCGCTTCACTTCTGGAGGGGAGAATAGCCATCCTTCAGGAAGGAACACCCGTGGCTATGATCGCGCCGGTGACCTTCATTTCCTTTTTTCAGGCCTTGGATGATTACAGCACATTGTGGCTTCACGGTACGTTTCTGCGCCTGATCCGTATTTTTGGGGCCATTTTCATTGCTGTGTTTTTGCCGTCTTTATATGTCGCCATAACCTCCTTTCATTATTACGCCGTGCCCTTGACGCTGCTGGTAACGCTGGCCGAATCCAGATCTAAAGTACCTCTGTCTCTTATACACATCT
>JAOABT010000026.1 GCA_026418215.1 Clostridia bacterium
CGCTATCGCCAAGTCCCTCATGTTCTTGTCGGTGGGTACTGTGGAACACAACCTTGGAAGCAGAGACATCGAAGACATGCACGGTCTTATCGTGAAGCTGCCTGAAATGGCGCTGATGATGACCATCGGTATTGCGGGCATGTTCCTTGCTCCCTTCGGTATGCTGATTTCAAAGTGGGCGGCCCTTAAGGCCTTCATTGACTCCAATAACGTCTTGATTGTGATGATGCTGGTGTTCGGCAGCGCCGCAACCCTGTTCTATTGGACCAAATGGCTCGGCAAGCTGGTGGCAGTCCTCAACAAGAGCGAACGCGTAAAATCCAAGCTGGGCTTTGACGAGTGGGTTTCCTTAGGAAGCCATGCGCTTCTTACCGTCGTGGTGTGCTTCGTGTTCCCGCTCATAGCATCAAACTTTATTGAACCTTATTTGAACGGAATCTTCGGCATCCAGAACCTCACCGTTATCTCAGCCGGCAATGTCAAAATCATGTCGCTGATGCTCGGTATGGTGCTTCTGGTTCCGATCGGGTTATACTTCTTCGTTTATGCCAAGGAAGACCGCATTGTCACCTCCTACATGGCAGGTGTCAATACAGGTGACAGCCGTCACTTCGTGGATTCCTTCGGTAAGAAAAAGTCCATGTACCTCTCCAACTGGTATATGGAGAAATACTTTGGTGAAGGCAGGCTCTCCATGATCGGAGTCATCTCTACAGCCGCCATCATCGCTGTCACCTTTGCAATGGCTCTGGGAGGTGTGCTGTAATGGATAGCTTGACAAGTGTGTTGCTCTATTTGATCGTTGGTCCCATTGTAGGCGGCCTCATTGCAGGTATTGACAGAAAGGTCAGCGCCAGAATGCAGGGACGCGTGGGTCCCTCGATCCTTCAGCCTTTTTACGACGTATTCAAGCTCTTTTCTAAGGAAAGCATTGCGGTAAACAGCATTCAAAACTTCTTTATCCTTTGCTTCCTGATTTTCATCATCTTTACCGGCTGCCTGTTCTTCATGGGCGGCGACATCCTGCTGGTTATCTTCGCATTGACTCTTGCTTCCATTTTCATGGTGCTGGGCGCTTACTGTGCGAACTCCCCTTACTCCAGCATCGGCGCCATGAGAGAGCTTCTTCAGATGATGGCTTACGAGCCCATGGTGCTTCTAACCGCTATCGGCTTCTATATTGTCACCAAGAGCTTTAATGTGTCGGATATCATCAACCACGGCACGCCTATGGTGCTGTATCTGCCCGGTATCTTTGCAGGCTTCATTTATATCCTGACCATGAAGCTCAGAAAATCGCCCTTCGACCTTTCCATGAGCCACCATGCTCACCAGGAAGTCGTTAAGGGTATTACAACGGAATTCTCAGGCTCAACCCTTGCCATGATTGAGATCGCCCACTGGTATGAAAACATCTTCCTGCTCGGGTTCGTCTTCATGTTCTTCGCATGGAACAACCCCATCAGCTATGCTGTGGCAATCGGCGCCTGCATTCTGCTGTACCTGTTTGAAATCGTCATCGACAACGCATCCGCCCGCGTAAAGTGGCAGCTGGCCTTCAACTCCTCATGGATTGCGGCTGCAGCTCTGGGCTTTGTAAACCTTTTGATCCTATTCTTAATGAAGTAAAGAGGTGTTGGAAATGTCATACTTGAAGAAATCACCCTGGATTATACATTATGATGGAACAAGCTGTAACGGCTGTGATATAGAGGTTTTGGCGTGTCTCCCACCGCTTTACGACGTAGAGCGCTTCGGCGTCATCAACACCGGTAACCCCAAGCACGCTGACATTC
>JAOABT010000073.1 GCA_026418215.1 Clostridia bacterium
GACCAGCGCTGATCGGCATTTTTTTCAGCCAGGACTTGTCCGGTCTCCATATCCATCAGGATGAAGGCACCGGCGGTCAATTGAGGCTGGGATTCGGCATAGGAAGGGACAGTCCCGAAAACTGCAGTAATCATAAAAAGAGCTGTATATATGAAAATAAGATACTTCTTCAAAATAATCACTCCTGAAATTTATAAACCATAGACCTTAATAGTCTAAATTACATTATAGAGGAGTGCAAGGCTTTACTCAAGAAACATCTTTAAAAGGATGAATTTGTTAGAAAAGAGAAAGAGACATTGACCAGAAGGTATATTATGGGATAATGGAAATAAATAGGACATTTGTCGGAGGGAATTATGGAGGTCCGTATTAAAGATAAGTCCTACAAAATATGCTGGGAATATATTGTGGCACCTTTGCTTTTTCTAATAGCCATCCTTGTGCTTCTCCTGTCCAGTCATACGTTTTCTAAAGAAACGTGTATAAGCCTTGAACGACGGCCTCAGGCGACAGTGGTTTCGTCCCCCCATGGATCGCAAGAAGTTGACAAGCAACCATCCTCAAAGACTGAGGAGAACCTTTCTCAGAGGGGAGCTCCCGCAAAAGAGGGTGCCGTTGAAAATCAAGGGGAGAAGAGCCAACAGAGTGTGAAGTCAACTGCTTCGGCCGATGCCCCAAAAGATAAGCAGCAAGCCATTGTCAACATAAATAGCGCAGGTGTTCAGGAGCTTATGACGCTGCCCTACATCGGGGAAGTCAAGGCCAAGGCCATTGTCGCATATAGGGAGGCCCATGGGCCGTTTAAAAGGGCGGAGGATCTTTTAAACATCAAGGGTATTGGACCAAAAACACTTGAAAAGCTGCGACCTTTTATCGCACTGTAATCCTCGACCTCTAATTCCCATTTGACGAAAGTATAAGTTATCCTGTAAAATGACATATTACAGATGAATAACGAGTAGGCCGGATGGTCGCGGGCGCAGTGCCGAAAGGCCGCGCACGAGGAAAGTCCGGGCTCCATAGGGCAAGGGTGCCGGGTAACCCCCGGTGAAGGTGACTTCAAGGAAAGTGCAACAGAAATAAACCGCAAGGCGCTTTTCACTAACGTGAAAGAGCGCTTTGTAAGGGTGGAAAGGTGAGGTAAGAGCTCACCGGCTCGACGGCGACGAAGGGCGCTCTGTAAACCCCACCTGGAGCAACACCGTGACAAGGGACAATAGGGCGGCCCGCCTGTTCCTTAGAGGTGGCTGAAGCCTTGTAGCAATACCAGGCGTAGATAGATGATCGTTCAAGACAGAACCCGGCTTACAGGTCTGCTCGTATTTTAAGCAAAATGAACCGCGCGAGGAATTCGGGTGGTTTTTTGTTATTCATGTAATATTTTCTCCAATAGGACATACTGTTGTCAGCTTTATCCGCTATAATAAGGTTTAAGGCATTATGTGGATAAACCAGGGGAGCTATAACGCCGACAAATCTAAGAATTCCTTGAAGTATTCAGAAACGCCAAGTAACGAACAGGAACATCGATAGATTAGGGAAATCCGAAGTAATTGAGTTCATACGTCGTCAGCTGAAGTACCCCTGTAGAACGTGAGGAATCAATGGAGAGCATTCAATTATCAAAGCAGGAAGCTAAGCGCTTTCTGATAAAGTACCACGGACTCGATGGTGCAGAGACCTTCCATGGGAAAGAAGGCATTCTTCAATATATCAAGCGCGTGGGCTGCATACAGTTCGACCCTTTGAACGTCGTGGGACATAACCCTGATCTGGTCTTACAATCCCGCATTAGGGGCTATAAGGTGGAAATGCTGGAGGAGCTTCTGTACAAAGATCGCTCACTAATCGACGGCTGGGACAAGATGATGGCCATATACCTTACCGAGGACTGGCCTAAATTCGCTCGCATTCGTAGAGAGAGAGAAAAGGAACTGATCTGGGTTCTGGAAGGACGTGGTTCTTCTGGGGCGATCGGCATGACCGATCAGGTGCGCAGCGCCCTTCTTGAAAGGGGGCCGATGCTTTCTACGCAACTCAAGCTCGGGAGCGGCGGAATTGGTACATGGGGTCACAAGAACCTTTCAGGTGTCGCCATGGACTACATGTTCAATATTGGAGAGCTAGGTGTTTTTGCAAAAAGAAACACCCAAAAAATTTATGATCTGATAGAGCGACTTCTTCCCAAGGAGCTCCTGGATTGTAATGATCCCTTTGAAACCGACAGAGCCTTTTATAAGTGGTATTTTGAACGTAGAGTCGGAAGCATCGGTATGCTCTGGAGCCGATTCGGTGGAGGCTGGCTGGGGTATTACCTTAATGATAAAGCCCTGCGTGAGTCTGTTCTTAGTGAGCTAGTCGAAGACAAGCACCTGCAATGTATCACTATCGAAGGATTTAAGGATGTCTTCTATATGCGTCCCCAGGATGCAAAGCTTCTTGAAGATAAGGGACATGAGCATGAGGAAAAGGTTTCGCGGATTCTAGCGCCATTGGATAACCTCTTGTGGGACAGGGATCTGGTAACGAGGCTGTTTGGATTTACCTACACCTGGGAGGTTTACGTACCGGCTGTTAAGAGAAAATATGGCTACTATGTTTTGCCTGTCCTTTATGGCGATGAGCTTGTGGCACGCTTTGAACCCGATATTCAAAGAGGCAGTGATCCCCTAAGAATAAAAAACTGGTGGTGGGAAGAGGGTCTGGATGTTTCAAAGGAGCTGAAGTCAGCCGTTAAAAAGGAGCTAAAAGCCTTCTGCAAGTATCTAGGTGCCTCAGGGGTTGATCCGGAAAGTTTGAAGCTGATTAATGCGAAGAGCAGAGGAACCGGAACAAAATAGGTCCTTTGCGGTTGGCATGGATATATCCAGTAATCATGCCGCTTTGTCCATAAAAGGTGTTATGTCTCAGGTTTCCTTCTTTTATGTCAGTTTACCGCCACCGGGCATTGTCACGCGAAGAGATGTAAAGAGACAATTCTTGCAAAGTTTGATTAATCTTTTGTATAGCTTTAAATAAGACCTTCTGAAATTAAGCGGACAAATGATCAAGATAATTTGGAAAATGACAAAAAATTCACATTTACGCCGGAAGTCGTTTTTTGTATGCTTATGTCAAGGGAAAATGGTTCGTAAAAAATAGAAGCGGATGTATTTTTAAATGGGGCAAGCGATAGGCAAAGAACTCTTTTCCTTGATATAGAGAAGCTTGGTTTTCAAAGTGAATTCCTCTTTGGGCTGCCTGAAAGGGCAGTTTTTTTCTGTCTGTTTTCGGGTAATATAAGCAACCGATTCTACGGCAGCGGAGAGGAGGAAAGTTGAGCAAGAGATGGCAGCTTGTGCCGGCGATTTTAACCTTTGTCATCCGTCTTTTGGCTTCCAGGGTAAAACAACCGCATAGCCGTCGACAAAGGTACTCAGGGCTTCTTCTTATCCAGCATGGGCGGCCTTGCCGGGTCATAAACCTTTTCCACATTGAAAAGCTCCTTCATGACCTCCGGGGAATGAACCATCTTGTAGCCATCCAGGTCAATGCGTTCCATGAACACATTGTTGCCGTACACATGGTAGTAGGGCCTGCTGCCAACCCCGCAATACACATGAAAGCCTTTGGATACAATGTATTTTAAGCGTTCATCCTCTTGTGGGAACGAGGCTCCGAAGGGAGCTATGTAAAGATTTGTGGGCCCCACAATGCTTCCGACCTCTTTAAGCCAGCGCTCCATATCATATTTTAAATAGCCAAGGGTGATGGTCCTTTCCGAATAGCTGCGCCGGTGTGTGAAGCTGTGGCAGGCAAAGGCCCAGCCTGTCGCCTTCAGCTTATCTACCACTGGCTGAACCTTGGCTTGCTCTTTTTCCCAATCCGGGTTGTTATGAATGGTGCGGTAACCAAGAATGCCCTCATAACCCGTAATGGCTAGAATGCCCTTGGCTCCTTTATAGGAGAAGTCGGGATTTTCCTTGACAAAATCATCAAGGATGGGCACCACATCTCCGTCCCTCGTCACAATCTCATTACCTTGGGGAGTCTTCACAAGGGTTGCAACCTCTCCCTTGTCATCGAGCACAAGCTTTTCGGCAAAGCCGTCCTTTTCCATGTATTTGTAGTAGCTGACGTCATCTACTGAAATAATCAAGGGCTTTTTGCCCTTCGGAAGCATGATATCATTTTGAACCACTTTGCCTGCAGCATCGGTTGAGAACATATCTCTGAGGTCAATCAGGGTGTAGCCCCTGTCATACATTTCCTGGAGCATCAGCTTGAATTCGCGGACCGTTGTCATCCAGTCATTGTAGCCCTGCTCCATACCGTCACCGGTGAAGCAAAGCTCGGGATAGACAATCAGGCTGTGAAAAAAGACATGGTATACCGGGCCCTCGTATTTGACAAGGGCTGCAGCCAAATGAGCGGCATTGTTCTTGAGGGTGATGAGTTCTTTGTTGTCTGGAAACTCTTTGAGGGCTTGGTCTAAAAGGTTACTGGCCTTAAGGTAAAAGGTTTTGTCTATGAGCGCCTGCCCCTGGTTTAGGTAATCCTTGATGATGGTACTATTACAATCGGCGAGCTTTGCCTGGGCATCGGAATAGTGTTCGGCGTCCAAAGGGAGAACGCCTGAGAGATAAGTCTTGGCTTCTTTGTAGTTCTTTTTTTCAAGATACATAAGGCCCTGGGCGTAATTGAACCGGCATTCGGCGAGTAGCTTGGGATCGGGTGCTGGTTCATTTGAAGCGGGTAAAGCAGAAGGTGAAGCTGTAGGGACGGAGGAAACCTCGGAACGAACAGGCAAAGCCGCGGGTGCGAAGAAGCTGTAATAGACTCCTGCGCAAACGGCAAGAAGCATTATGAGAATAATTGCCAGCGTTAACCCTTTCTTCGTAAAAATTCCCCTCTTCGACTTGTTTTTACAGGTTATCTTTTTTAATTATATCACAATAAATAATTGAACAATGGTGTTTTGTCATTTTACAGAGCTAAAGTTCTAGGTATTAGCCATTGACAGGCTCCCTTCTTACCCATAAAATCATATTAACCGATAAGTTTAATCGTGTTTAGGAGGGACTATCATGCCGATCAAGATACCAAACAACCTTCCAGCCTACGAAACCCTGCAGCATGAGAATATCTTTGTTATGAGCGAGGACAGAGCGGCCCACCAGGACATCCGTCCTCTTAAAATAGCCATCATGAACCTGATGCCCACAAAGATTGTAACTGAAACCCAGATATTAAGGCTCATAGGCAACTCCCCTCTGCAGGTTGACGTGGAGCTTTTGCATCCTAAGTCCTACACCTCGAGGAATACGCCTGAGGAGCATCTGAACCTCTTTTACAAAACATTTGACGAGGTTAAGCATAAAAAGTTCGACGGGCTCATTATTACTGGAGCGCCTGTTGAAACCATGCCCTTTGAAGAGGTCGCATACTGGGACGAGCTTAAAGAAATCATGGACTGGAGCGTCACCAATGTTTTTTCGACCTTCCATATTTGCTGGGGGGCTCAAGCAGGCCTTTACCACCATTATGGAATTCCTAAGTATCCGCTTGAAAAAAAGATGTTCGGGGTTTTCCCACATACGGTAACCGAAAAGTATGTAAAGCTTTTCAGGGGCTTTGATGACCTGTTTTATGTACCCCAGTCCCGTCATACTGAGGTCCGCAGAGCCGACATCGAAAAGGTGGAGGGGCTAAGGATTCTTTCAGAATCCGAGGAATCAGGCATCTATGTTGTGGCATCCCTTGACGGACGTCAAATCTTTGTTACAGGCCATTCAGAGTATGACCCCACAACGCTTCAGGATGAATATATACGCGATATCAATAAAGGCATGATGATAGAAGTTCCCAGAAACTACTATCCCGGAGACGACCCGAAAAAGCCGCCAATCGTGAGTTGGCGCGCCCATGCCAATCTGCTTTATGCCAATTGGCTGAACTATTACGTTTATCAGGAAACTCCCTTTGATCTGGACAATATTCGTAAATAATCAAACGGAGGCTCAGGTTAAGAAGTTCAAGACAGGTTCTGTAAAGCATAGGATCTGTCTTTTTCATATTTGACTTATTGACCCAAGGCTATGACAGCTACCTTGACCCTAAAAAGGCTATTACCAGGGGTCAGGCTGCTGCTCTGATGGACAAGTTCTTAAAAACCACCGGACTTATCAATATTCCCAAGACACAGTAAGCCTATAATAAGCGGTTTAAGCCCAGTCTCGCCGTGAGGTTGGGTTTTTCTTTTATGATATTGTAGGAGGCATTTGCTTTCTATATAATGAAGGAGCTGGTATATTCAGGAGGGTGATGTTATGGCTTTGTTGCAATGCGGTTTCAGGTCCGAGGTTCTCGAAATGGAGCAGCCTCTTCATGTTATTCTTCCGCAGATTAGCATGCTTGATAAGGAACGCCAAAAAGAAGTAAGGGAGAGAGGCTTCCCTGTTTTATATCTTTTGCATGGCTTATCCGATGACAACACCTGTCTCTTATACACATCT
>JAOABT010000119.1 GCA_026418215.1 Clostridia bacterium
GCTATATGCTTCATGATAACCTCATATTAAATGCTTAATGATAGTATGGGGCATTGGTCAAATTTCCATTACCGTCAGGAAATGACGCCGAAAGAGCGGCCCCTCACTTATACAGATACTATAACTTTATCCTCCAGCTATTTCAAGTGTCGGACGGTTCACTATGTACGGGAGGTGAGACATTCAAAATTGAGTACCAGAGCAGTTTCGATGCTGTTAATAACCTATGAGGCCTTGTGTTCAGAAGGTTCGCAGATTATTCGCATTAAAATGACTCAAGATTCTCTTTCCCGAGATATCAAGAGCGTTTCATCGAGTATCCTATTCTTAAAGAAAGTTGAAATAGGGACAGGCTCGAATCCTTACCGCTCCATAAGCCAAGCCAGAATAAATAAAGCCGCCACGACGGCAAGGCCATGGCAGCTATAGGAGCTTATTTATTGAATTTACTCATGGCAATGTCCAAAGAGGTACACAAAAGCGTGACCGCCGCTGCTGAGGCCCTTTCGATGACCTCGTTTAAAGGCTTCCGCTCCTCCTCAGAAAAACGGCTGAGCACATAGGCTGCAAGATCCATTTTTTCAGGTGGCTTTCCAATGCCAATCCTGATCCTTGGGAAATCGTCTGTGCCAAGATGCGACACAATCGATCGCATGCCGTTATGGGTTCCGGCACTCCCCTTTCCCCTTATTCTCAGGCGTCCTACATCTAAATCGATGTCATCATACACCACTATAAGATTCTGAGAAGGGACCTTGTAATAATCCAGGATTTCCCGCAGTGCCTCTCCGCTGTTGTTCATGTACGTCTGGGGCTTCACGAGCATGACCTTCTGCCCCTGAATGACGCCTTCGCCAATCTCGGATTTATGCTTGAATTTAAAAGGACCGATTCGGTATTGGGCGGCGAGATAGTCTATGGTATCAAAGCCCACATTATGGCGTGTTCTTTCGTATTGCGCTCCCATATTGCCAAGACCTGCAATGACAAACATATTAACCTCCGGAAGGACAGGAATTATCCTCCCCTGACGATTTACTTTTCTTCGAAGCTTTCGCTTTAATCGAGCAATAACGGCGGATATCTTAACCGTAAGGTTCCATATCCGCCGTTTAAGCTTCGTACTCTATAATGGGTAAAAACGCTTACTGCTGCGTAAACAGTGTGGAAATCGAGATATCGCCGTAGATTCTCTCGATAGCCTCAGCAAAGACATCGGCAACGGAAAGGGTTGTAATCTTGCTGATCTTCTTTTCCTTGGCCATAGGAATGGTATTCAGCGTAATGAGCTCTTTGATGGACGACGTGCGGATTCTGTCGATTGCCGGGCCGGAGAGGACACCGTGCGTACAGCAGGCGTAAACCTCGGTCGCACCGATATCGGTGAGGGCATTGGCTGCATTGACAATGGTTCCGCCGGTATCAATCATATCGTCGACGAGGATGACACGCTTGTTCTTGACATCGCCGATAATATTCATGATCTCGCAAACGTTGGCCTTTGGGCGGCGCTTGTCAATGATGGCCAGCGGCACATCGAGCTTTTCGGCAAACTTTCTGGATCTTCCCACGCTGCCGATGTCAGGAGATACCACAACCACGTCCTCCAGAGAGTTTGAGAACTTCTTTAAGAAATACTGCGCTAAAAGAGGTGAACCCAAAAGATGGTCCACAGGAATATCGAAAAAGCCCTGAAGCTGTGCGGCATGCAAATCCATGGTAAGGACGCGGTCTGCACCTGCCGTTGTGATGAGGTTCGCAACCAGCTTAGCGGAAATAGGATCTCTTGCCTTCGCCTTTCTGTCCTGACGCGCATAGCCGAAATAAGGGATAACCGCCGTAATACGGCCCGCAGATGCGCGCTTTAGGGCATCGATCAGGATGAGGAGCTCAATAAGATTATCATTAACGGGCGTACAGGTAGACTGAACAATGAAGACGTCAGATCCGCGAACCACTTCATTGATGCTGATGGAGATTTCACCGTCGGAGAAGCTCGTCACAACGGAAGCCCCCAAAGGAAGGCCTATTTTCGTTGCGATCTCTTCGGCCAGCTCCCTGTTGGCATTCCCTGAAAAGATCTTTATGTCCTTACCGTGAAGATTCATAGAATTTACAACCTCCAAAAAATAATCTAAACTAAAAGCTTACTTTTTATCCAAGCCTTTTTTCTTGACCCAATCGGTTATGATGGTTTGTTTATTACGCTCGATGGCCAGAGAAAATTCGGGCACCTCGTCAGTGATAGTGGAGCCTGCCGCAATATAGGCATTGGCTTTAACCTCAACAGGCGCGACCAGGTTTACATTACTGCCTACAAATGCGTTATCTCCTACAACGGTTCTATGCTTTTTCTTACCATCGTAATTGCAAGTCACCGATGCGCATCCGATATTAACACCCTTGCCGATATCTGCATCGCCGACATAGGAAAGGTGCGGTACCTTTGTATTGTCACCGATAAGGGAATTCTTGATTTCAACAAAATCCCCGAGCTTGACATTCTGTCCGATTTTGGAACCGGGTCTCAAATAAGCGAAGGGGCCGATTTTGGTATTTTGGCCAACTGTAGATTCTGTGATGACGGAATTCATGACGACAACCTGATCATTGATCTGACTGTCTGTAATACGGGTATTGGGGCCGATTTCACAGCTTTCACCAATGACGGTTTTACCTTCTAAAATGCAACCTGGCTGGATAATGGTATCACGTCCTATTTCTACGTCCTTGTGGATGAGACAGGTTTCGGGCAGATGGAAGGTGACACCGTTTAACATATGCTTTTTAATAATTCTTCTGGAAACGATCCGCTCCGCCTCATCGAGCTGGGTCCTGTCGTTGACGCCCATGATTTCATGCGCATCACTGACTTTATAGGCACCGGCCTTCAAGCCTTGAGAAATAAGAATACCAACCGTGTCGGTGAGATAATATTCACCCTGGCTGTTATTGTTCTGGAGCTTTGATAAAGCAGAAAGAAGCGATTCAATATCAAAGAAGTACATTCCGGAGTTGATTTCTCTAATAAGGCGCTGGTCAGGGCTAGCATCCTTTTGTTCAATGATGGCCTTGACATTGCCGTTGGGATCTCTGAGAATTCTGCCATATCCGAAGGGATTTTCCATATCGGCGGTCAGAACCGTAACGTGATTATTCTGGGAAAGGTGGTGATCATAGGCAGCTTTTAAGGTTTCACCCGTAATAACAGGTGTATCGCCGCAAAGAATGAGGACTGTGCCGTTTTTTTTCTTGAGGAGCTCTTGAGCTTGCATCACGGCGTGCCCCGTACCAAGCTGCTTTTCCTGTAGAACACATTGGGCGCCATCGGGTGTAATTTCCCTCACCTGATCGGCCTGATGCCCCAGAACAAGGATAAGGCTTTCCGATCCGGTTTGCTTGGCTGCGTCTACGACATACGATAGGAGGGGTTGTCCGCATATTTGATGCGCTACCTTGGCCATGGACGACTTCATCCTTGTGCCTGCACCTGCTGCAAGGATGACAGTAACCAGTTCCTGCATGAGCTTAATGATCCTCCCTGTGAGTGCTATTTTCCAAAAACATTTTCTCATGTTTGGAAGGGCATTGCAATTGTCAATTTAAACATTTTTCATTGATAAATCAATAGGTACATCGTTTTCCCTTACAGAAAAACTTGGTATTCCTACGCAAAATGACATGGAGCGGAAAAAAACAGGCACCTCGTATGAAGTGCCTGTTTCGTCTTTCATTATGTACTATTCCTTGCTTGTTGTTCCAGCAGCCTCTTCTTCGGCCAGCATCGATTGATACTTCTCAAGGATAGCATTTTGGACCTTATTTCTTGCATCAGCATTGATAGGATGTGCAATATCTCTGAATTCTCCCGTGGGAGTTTTCCGACTTGGCATCGCTATGAAAAGCCCACCCTGGCTTTCAATGATTTTGATGTCATGAACAACAAACTCATTGTCAAATGTGACTGACACCACGGCCCTCATTTTTCCTTCGGCCTCAACCTTACGAATTCTAATGTCTGTTATCTCCATCTTAGCAGCCCACCTTCCGTTTAAACGAGTAGTTATTGTGTATAAAATATAAATTCGCCAAATATTCCAATTTTCCTTCTCAATTGACGAATTATTTTTAAAAAATTTCCATTAAAAAAATATAAAGTCAATTTACTCCCTTAAGGTTGGGAAAAACCATTTTGTGCATATAATCTCTAAAGACAGCCTTTGGTTCCTTGAAGCAATGCGAGAAGCATTTCGTCAATGCTGCAGCCTTGTGGTATCTTTGGGTCTGATATATAATCTAGGCTGAATATGAATTTTCTGGAGTGTGTGACATGGAAGAGGCTTTTTCCTTTGACAGGGATAACATAACAGTCCACATGGTCGGTATTGGCGGCATCAGTATGAGCGGACTTGCTGAAATCCTGATGCACCGGAATGTTAAAATTACGGGCTCCGACCTTCATGAAACCGAAATCACCGATAGGCTTAAAAGCATGGGAGCGACAATCTATCCGTCCCACGATGCTTCAAATATTGCTGATCAGACCCTCGTGGTTTATACAGCGGCTGTTTCTCAGGAGAATCCTGAGCTTGTAAAAGCAAGGCAAAGGGGCATACCTGTTATAGAGCGTGCTGAGCTTTTAGGTGCCATCATGGATCAGTTTAACCAGTGCATTGCTGTTTCGGGCACTCACGGAAAAACCACGACCACCTCCATGGTATCAGCTATTGCCATGGAGGCAGGCGTAGACCCTACCATCCATGTGGGGGGCATCCTGGATCTTATCGGCGGGAACACGCGCATCGGGGGAAGTTCTTACTTTATTGCGGAAGCCTGCGAGTATAAG
>JAOABT010000145.1 GCA_026418215.1 Clostridia bacterium
CTGCCGATGGAAAGCCCTATATTCTGACCTTTGCTGGTGCTGCAGGAAGCTGGTACATTAACACCGTCGAGCTCCCAAAGCTCAGCCAGTATGTTGACTTTGCCAATATCATGGCCTACGACATTCACGGAAACTGGGATACCTATACCGACTTTAATGCGCCCCTTTATACCAGTACCGATACCTCGCCCCAGTATAAGTGGAGCGTAGATGCGAGTGTCAATGCATGGTTGAATGCGGGATTCCCTGCAAACAAGCTGGTTATGGGTGTTCCATTCTATGGCTATAAATATAGCTTGACAACGACCGGAAATAATGGACTCTATCAAACCTACTCGTCCGGTTCGTCTGTAAGCTACGCTACTATTGCGGCCAACTATCTGAATGCTGCGGGCTATGTCCGCTATTTCCACTCACAATCCATGGTGCCATGGCTCTTTAACGGGTCAACCTTCATGAGCTATGAAGACACGCAATCCATTGGCTATAAAGCCCAGTACATCAAAACCAAGGGCCTTGCCGGCGGTATGATGTGGGAGCTTAGTCAGGACCCCAATCGTGTATTGCTCACAGCGCTTTATCAGGGTCTGCAGTAATCATTTAATATTAAGTCCCTTTAAGACAGCCCAGGTGCTATGCCGGGGCTGTCTTTACCATATCCACAAGAAATTCAGGGAGGGGAAAGAGATGAAAAAATTCTTAGCCTTATTACTTGTATTAGCCCTGGTTTTCTCGTTAACCCCTGCGGTTATGGCTCAAAACAGCACACAGAGGGTTATTGTGACCTTTAAGCATAGTGTGGACAGGACCATGATTCAACGTGCCAGAGGCCAAATCAAGCAAGAGTTTCGCAATACGCCTTCAATAGCAGTGACGGTTCCGGCTTCCAGCGTCAGCGCTTTGAGAAGCAGCCCTGATGTCCTTGCGGTTGAAACCGACCAGATTGTCAAGATCAGCTCCCAGTTTCAGGATTGGGGTGTCACATGCACCGATGCGCCCAAAGCATGGGCCAACGGCTTTACAGGCAAGGGCGTAAAGGTTGCCGTGCTGGATACGGGCATTGCCCCCCATGAGGACTTAACCGTTGCAGGCGGTGTTTCGCTACAATCCTACACCTCCTCCTATGCCGATGATAACGGGCACGGCACCCATGTTGCAGGCATCATAGGAGCAAGAAACAACAGCCTGGGCGTCGTAGGAATAGCTCCCGAAGCCAGCCTTTATGCCGTCAAGGTATTAGACCAGGATGGATCGGGCTACATGTCCGACATTATCAGCGGTATCGAGTGGTGCATCTCCAACAAGATGGATATCATCAACCTGAGTTTGGGCAGCAGTACGTCCTCCTTTGCCCTAAAAGCGGAGGTCGATAAGGCCTACGGCCAGGGGATTCTTATTGTAGCAGCTGCAGGAAACGAAGGCACAACTGATGGAACGGGCGATTCTGTGAATTATCCCGCCCGGTACGATTCAGTCATCGCGGTAGCAGCCGTGGACAGCACCACTAAAAGGGCAGCCTTCTCATCAACCGGAAGAACGGTTGAGGTGGCCGCCCCCGGTGTCAACATTGCCAGCACCTACCCGGGTGATGCCTATGCACGTATGAGCGGCACCTCCATGGCAACCCCGTTTGTTTCGGGCGATCTGGCCCTCTTAAAGCAGGCCTACCCGTCCCTGACCAATGTGCAGCTCAGAGACAAGCTCGATAAAAGCGCTGTGGATCTGGGTACAACCGGCAGAGACGCCTGGTATGGCTACGGCTTGATTCAGGCACCTCTTACTGTAAGCTCGGGTGCTGACACGCCAACTCTGTCACAACCGAAGAGTCTTGAAACCCGCACAACCCTTACGGCCTACAAAATGCCTTACATCGGGGGGCGCGTGGCGTATATCAAGGCCAGGGTTACCGACAGCAACGGTACCCCGCTTCAGGCCGCTCAAGTAAAAATGACACTCACAACGCCTGCAGGCAAGGTGGCGGTGTATGACGGCTTTACCGACAGCAGCGGACAAATGACGGTCATGTATCCCATT
>JAOABT010000154.1 GCA_026418215.1 Clostridia bacterium
ACTGAGATATCCTTTGTCACCGAAAAAAAGCCCAACGAGCAGGAGCTTAGTGATCTGCGCTTTGCCATGAAGGTGGTGAAGCACACGCGTTCAAATGCTATTGTTATTGTTAAGGGTAAAAAGACACTGGGAATCGGTCAGGGTCAGAGCAGCCGTGTCCATGCCGCTAAAATTGCGATTGAAGCGGCTAAAGGCGAAGCCTTAGGAGCAGTAATGGCATCTGACGCCTTTTTCCCCTTTGCAGATACGGTAGAAGCGGCTGCCCAAGCCGGAATAACAGCTATTATTCAGCCCGGCGGGTCCTTGAAGGATGAGGAATCTATCAAGGCCTGCAACCAGCACGGCATAGCCATGATTTTCACAGGAACGAGGCATTTTAAGCATTAAAAGAAAGAGGGACCTTATGAAGATTCTTGTAGTAGGAAGCGGCGGAAGAGAACACGCCATTCTTTGGAAGCTCAAGCAAAGCCCCAAGGTTGAAAAGCTGTATGCAGCACCCGGCAACGGGGGGATAGCGGATATTGCAGAATGTGTACCTATAGGGTTTATGGACATTGAGGGCATTGTGAGCTTTGCCAAGGATAAGCAGCTCGACATGGTTATGGTTGCACCGGATGATCCGCTGGCCATCGGCATGGTGGATGCGCTTGAAGCAGCAGGCATCCGCGCCTTCGGACCGAGAAAGAATGCGGCCATCATTGAGGCCAGCAAGGTTTTCTCCAAGGAGCTCATGAAGAAGTACAACATCCCATCTGCGGGTTACGAATCGTTTGATGACAGCAGCAAGGCGAAGGAATATGTCAAAACGGCCAAGCTTCCTCTTGTTGTCAAGGCCGACGGCCTAGCGCTCGGTAAGGGAGTCTTAATCTGCAATACCCGTGATGAAGCCATCCAAGCTGTCGAGGCCATCATGGAGGATAAAAAGTTCGGAAGCGCCGGTCAGAGAATTGTCGTTGAAGAGTTTATGACCGGTCCCGAGGTCTCCGTTTTAGCCTTTACAGATAGCAAAACCATTGTACCCATGGTCAGCTCACAGGACCATAAAAGGGCTTATGATAATGACCAGGGGCTAAACACCGGCGGGATGGGCACCTTCTCGCCAAGCCGGGTGTACACAGAAGCGTTGCAAAAAGAGTGCATGGAAACTATTTTTAAGCCCACTCTGGAAGCTCTTAATAAGGAAGGTAGACCCTTCAAGGGCATCATTTTCTTTGGTCTCATGCTTACACCGGAGGGGCCCAAGGTTGTTGAATACAATGCCCGTTTCGGTGATCCTGAAACACAGGTCGTACTGCCAAGGCTTGAAAACGATCTCTTGGAAATTTTTGACGCTATTATTGATGAAAAGCTGGATACGATAACTATCAAGTGGAAGCAAAATGCCGCTGTGTGCGTTGTCATGGCATCTGGCGGATATCCCGAGGACTATGTCAAGGGCTATGAAATTACGGGCTTGGATTCCGTGAAGGACAAGGAAGACATTATGGTTTTTCATGCCGGCACCAAAAAAGAGGGCGGCAAAATTGTAACAAACGGCGGGCGCGTTCTGGGTGTGACGGCTTTGGCCGAAAGCGTCGATAAGGCAAGAGAAAAAGCTTACAATGCAATTTCAGGCATTCATTTTACAAATGCGCATTTCAGGCGTGACATTGGCATCAAATAGGTATTGTGGATAAACCTCATAGCATAGCCGCAACCACCCCATGCGATACTAAGCATGGGGAGGTGATTCTAAGATGAGAGCAAATAGATCGATAGGTTGTTCAGTAACAGAATGCAAATACCACGCTAAGAACGAGCAATTGTGCAGTCTTGATCAAATCCACGTAGACAGAAACGTAACAAACGCAGCTTCTGAGGAACGTGATACAGAGTGTGCAAGCTTTGAAAAAGAGTAAAGCCTAAGCGAAGGCCGGTCCCAAAGACCGGCTTTCTTTATGCCCTTTTCCTTACATAATTCTTTAATAAATGTAGTAAATATTAACAATTTGTCTTGATTTTCATATTTCCCTTTGAAACTAAAAGTTTCGTTTACTATAATAGAAGATACACGATGGTCGAAGAGGAGTGTCTGTATGCGGAGACTCAGGATTTTTGGAGTTTGCTTCATTCTCATCGCTATAGCTGTTCTTAACGGATGTCAAGACCCAAACCAGTCTCAGGTGCTCTATCAGGATACGCC
>JAOABT010000181.1 GCA_026418215.1 Clostridia bacterium
TGTGTATAAGAGCCAGCTTAGAAGGTTTTCGCTCTTGAGATTGAAATAGCCCGAGCCATCAGCATTCAATGTCTTAATCATTGCCGGCAGCCTGTGCCAGAGCAGAGGTTGTCTTTCCCAGATTGTTTGATTTATCGATCATGGATTCGATAAAGACACCGTAACCCCTGACCGGATCATTGATAAAGACATGTGTCACGGCACCTATCAAGCGTCCATCCTGCAGGATCGGGCTGCCGCTCATGCCTTGCACAATGCCCCCAGTACTATTTAAAAGGCGCTTATCGGTAATGCGGATGACCATATTTTTTGTGCTGGTCAGATCTGTTTTTGCAATACGCTGAATCTCAATCTCGTATTCTTCAACAATATTGTCTCTGATGCATGCGAGGATTGTCGCCCTCCCGATATGGACAAGGCTGTGGGAACCGATCGGCACAAGCCTCCCCCATTTTTCTTTAATAGGGTCAATATCAAACCTACCAAAGACCCCGTAATCCGTATTCATTTCAATGTTGCCAACAATTTTGGGGTTATCAAGAAATTCACCCTCGAGCTCGCCGGGAGATCCTTTAAGCCCTCTCTTAATGCCCTCGATGTTAGATCTCATCAACTGCCCGGAGCCAACCTGCAGTAAAGCTCCAGTATCGATGTCGTTTATGCCGTGGCCAAGCGCACCATAAACCTTGTTGCTGGGATCGATATAGGTCAAGGTGCCTATTCCTGCCGAGCTGTCCCTAACCCATATACCAATGCGGTATTGCTGATCTTCGCCCGATTTGATTGGTGTAATCGACGTGGTATAAAGTACATTTTGGCGCTTGTAGCTGATGGCTATGGGATTTCCTTTTGAATTTTCAACGACGTCCAGAAGATCCCGGATTTTACTGAGATTCTTTCCACCAGCCTTATACAGGATGTCTCCTGTAAGGAGGCCTGCCGTTTCGGCCGGCGAAACCCTTGAACCGTCATCGAGAATAACACCTGAAATATTGATGACAATAATACCGTTGGTTTTAAGCTTAATCCCGATGGGCCGGCCACAGGCCACGACCTGCTGGCTGTCAATTGAACGAACTTGAACTGTTTTGACAGGAATCACGCCGAACATCAAAAGGTCCAGCTGGGCCTGTCCTTCCTCAAGGGCCTGGACCGTATAAGGCCGTTCGAAGGCTGTGACGGTTTTGTCATTGCTGTTGGTGATTTTAAGAATATGGCTTTTACTATAGGCTTGGAGAAATAACGGGGATTTAAACAAAAGGGTATAATTCTCGCCCGTAAAAAGCGTAATGTTTCCGGGAAGAACGAACAAAGTGACAATATAGGAAACAGCCAATATTAATACAACAACAATAATAAAGAAAGAGGGCTTCAGGCTTTTTTTCTGCAAAAAATATCACGCTCCACATGCAATCTCACTCTCATAAGTTAACCTGCATGTGGTAGTCTTATGCTTAACAAAAAATCCTTGTTGTGGCAACAACAAGCTTCGTAAAGCTTTATTTTCCTGTCCAGCTGATAAACGGCATGGTTTCTTTGAAGCACTTTGACTTCAAGAAGTCATCGGGATAGCTTTCTGAGCACATCATCGGATGCCTGGATTCGTAGAACGTCCCTTTTGTAATGAAAGGCTTGAAATCCTGGGCGCTTTTGCCCCAAAGAAACCATATGAGGTCGGGTTTTTGAGCTGAAATAAAGCGCAGGAGCTTTTCTGCGAAGGGCTGCCACTGATGGCGGTGGCTCTGGGGCTCCCCCGGCTTAATGCTGAGCCAGGTATTCAAAAAAAGCACCCCTTGGGCTTCAAGATTGGAAAACAATTGGGACGGAGGTGCGATTCGGAAATCGCCGCTTCGAATCTCTTTTGCCACATCTGAATAGGATGGAATGGCGCTGTAGGCCTCAATACCGTTATAATCCTTATAGATGAGCCGGACAATATTCTTAAGGGAAACCTGCTTGAAGGGCTTATCCCAAGCTGTCAACGTGCCGGCCTCAAACGAGCGGCCCGTCGCCACGCCCTTTTGCGGATAGGGGTCCTGACCGAGAATAATGATCTTAAGCGCGTTTAAATCCGTGGTCATAAAGCGTAATATGAACGGCTTTGGAGGGTTGGTCTCATCACCAATCGAGGCCTCGATGCGGTCCAATAAGATCATGATTTCTTCGGATAAAAAGGCCTTCCATGTAGGGTGGAGTTGCGTCGGTATAAGGCTCAAGCTTTCACCTCATTTACGATACCTGTTTTTAAGAGAACTCTTGCCAAAAAAGGGGACCATACCCTCATAGCATGACCCGGGATTAACTTATTATGTGGGGCTAGCCTGCTTAAGCCAGCAGCCGCTTAAGCTCATCAATTCTGTCACGAAGCACGGCCGCACGCTCGAACTCCAGCTC
>JAOABT010000192.1 GCA_026418215.1 Clostridia bacterium
AGATGTGTATAAGAGACAGATATGCTGAAAGAGGCAGCCAATGCGCCTGAAAGCTTCAAAACCGCCCGCTTGTTTAAAAGGGGACAGGACTATTATCTGGCGCTCACCCTGGCATGGGGGGCTGAGACGCCCATACCGGTTAAAACCTTCATGGGAATCTCCAGGGGCATAAAAAACAGGCTATATTACACTGTTGTCGACCAGAACGGTCTGGTGATGGCCCATGGAGCGGGTGATAGCATCCGTTCGGACGAAAGCGCCAAAAAGCAAAGGTTAAGCGAACCCGGCGGGGAGAGCCTATCACAGCAGGAGCTTCATATCATAACGAATAGCCTTGTTAAGCTTGCATTGAAATACGAATCCCAGGTCATTCTGCAGAACCTGGCTCATAAGGGAGACAGACTGAGTCTGGTGCCGGGGCATGGCGTCTTAAGCACCGGGCTTAGGCGCAGGGAATATAATCAGCTTGTCAGGCTTTTAGCCTATAAGCTTCCCTGGAAGGGGCTTCCTGACCCTGTTAAGGTGAGCTCGGTGGATATATTCATTACCTGCCCGCAGTGCGGGTTGGCCACTAAAAGCAACCGCCTGAGAAGTGATTTCTTTATTTGCACCCGCTGCGGCACAGCCATGGAGACTGACAAGCTTGGCGGGGTAAACCTTGCCAGAAAGCTTATCCGCTATCATCAATCCAAAGTCAAGATAAAGGCTGAGCGTGTGGAGGGCGGCGTTCGTTTTACCCATAGGCTTATGGGATTGGACATTGTTGCGGGTAACTACGAAAACCCGCTCGACAAGCTCAAAAGAGAGATTGAACGCATTCTTGCGGCTGCTGCCTTCGAAAGCGTGGCAGAGCGTGGAAAGAAGGCTATAGAGGGCTTGGAAGAACAAGTATCCGATGAACCTGATTCTCATAACAGGATCACGCACTCTGTTTCCGGAGCAACAGCCGATAAGGACTTTTGTGCAATACCGGAGTCACCTTTGGAATCTGTGGAGAAAGCTCATGATGTGATGGATGACCAAACTCTTGCCCTTCGCCGAAGCTTGTTCAAGAAGTTTATGAGCGTGGATAACTTTATGGACCTGCTCGAATATGTCTAAACTCCGTTAATAGGGTGTCATTGCTGCCACACCCTTCCTCCTTTTTAGGAGAAAGCTTACCGCGTAAGGCATCGCGCTGATGCGCTTGATGTGAAAGTGCAGCTATCTATATGAAAGGCCTTGCTCAATAGGTGTTGAGCAAGGCCTTTTCGATTGCAGACATAGACATAATGTTTAAAATATACACCTACCTTGCAATGGTTGGAATATGGGGATGTGAGTGTCTTAGGTTTAGAGTGGCAGTCTTCCTTGGAACATGAGTGAAGCCAGAGGATGAAGAATCCATTTCAGAGAAGGACAGCTTTCTGAACAAAGAGTGAATTGTTTTACATGATGCATTTCGCCCAAACCGTATCTAATAATCAGACAAAGATTGCCTATTGAAAATCTGGTTCAAAGACTTTATTGAAGCCTGTTTTCAGTTATTCTAAAATTAAATTGATAAATAATTAACAACGTATTGAACTACACCAGCCCAATAAGAAGATCAAGTAAAGGAGTGCTGCGTCATGAAGCTGGAATTGGATGTTTATAGCACCATCTGTGAAACAAAGAGGTTCGTCATCAATGGGATACAGGCCACCTACAGGGATTTTGGAGAGAAGCAGGATGTTTCAATGGATAGAACCCAGCCTTTTTGCTGCGGTAATATGGTCTTTCTTCCGTCCCTACCCACCCAACAGGTTCTCGAAAAATACGGTATCACGAAAAAAGAGTATCACTATATTTGTGAAATGCTTCGTTCCTGCGTATCCTTCGGCACCTGCAAGCTTTGCGGATAGAACAGAACGCCAAGCGATAAGGCGATGCAAATCCTCTGTTTCCCTGTGGCGCGGATAAGTTCAGCGCTGAAGGGATCATCGCCCGCGCTGTTGCTCGTAGAAGCTTTAGAATAATACTGTGATGTCGCACTGAGGCTGGAGATTTCCAGCCTCATATTTTTTGTTCAAAGATCCTGATAGACGCCCCATAGAAAATCCATAAAAAAGGGGCTGTCCCTATGAGACAGCCCGCCAGATAAATGGAGAAGGTAAACAATATTAAAATACAGGGCTTACTTAGCTTCAGTCAAAGGTCAGAGTCAGCTGATCCTGAGTGATGATGCCTTTATCAAGGAGGAAGGTAATGGTGTTTTTGAAATTGGCTGGTATAGGGCGGCTCCCGTTAAACTTGAACCCATTAAAAGCATTGGTGCTGGTAAGCTCAAAACGAACATCGACACCAATATATTGATCGCCGTAGTAGCTTAGGAAGAGGATGTCGACGGGATTCAAAGCAAGAATGTCCTTTCGGTAGGCGTTCAAAAAACCTTCCTTATCGGTTATGGAATCATGGTAAGTCCCCTTTTTATCACCAAAATATATGGCAATGGAACGGAAATCCTCTGGTGCTTTAGACAGAAGGGGCTCATATTTGGAGGAGGCCTCGGGTGTCTCTAAATAATCGCTCAAAAGTTTATTAAGCTCTTTAACATCGTATCTGTAAGCCAGGCTGTACTGACGCTCAATAAGAGTGCCGTTTTTCAAGCGGTAACCGAAGTAAAGGCTTTGAGGCTGATAGGACGGCCCTGTGCCGCGCTCGATTGCTACCGGGGGCAGATGCTTTGCGGCTGCGTCACGGAATTCATCCTGATGCGCCACAATATAGGCATGGATCAGGCGGGCTTTTTGAATGGTCTCAGGGCTTTGGGAGATACCGGGAATGTCTCTCAGCTCTTCAATCAAAGCCGGTGTCAGCTCCCGTGGAGGGTTGTTGATCAGGTCGGCATTACTGAACATAAAGCGGTTATTGCTGGGATCATAGCTTTCGGGCTCAAGGGCCAGCTTTCCGGTAGGGTCGGGGAATTGGGAAAGATACATGACAGCAATATCGCTTTCCTTTGGAATGTAGCTGTTAAAGCCCAAAACATCCAGACCGATGCTCCCAAGAATAGCGATCAGCACGACAGCGAAGACTAAAAAGCCCTTATACGCTTTAAACACCTTAAAAGTCTTTTTTAGCAGCATTTCAGAGGCGAAATAGCCAATAAAGCCCCCCACAAGGTAGGTCACCATATAGCCTATGATCTGCTGTGTGATGTTGAAGATGGAAACCAGCATGCTTCCTAAAAGCGCAGCCGAGCAAAAGGTGACACTGTACTTGAAGATCGGCTTCACAATCTTCAGACTGATGACATCTGTCGCCACTTCAACGTTTCGCCTACGGTAAAGAAGCATAGAGGACATAAGGAACAAAACGCCTGCCAGGAAGTATAAAGCAAGTACCAAAACCTCACCCCCATCATTGGCAAAGCCGGAGTAGAAGGTATTTAAGTTGGCCAATGGAGAAAATGCCTTTAGGTAAAGCCTTCCGGTCGATACGAAGCCAAAGAGAAAGTTTGTCAGCACCAGATTGACCATGCTTTCCAGAAAGATGGCCAAAAGGTTGAAGATTAAAAAGAACACGGCATGCGCGGCCAAGTGACCCGTAAACATACCGGCAAATACAGCAAAGGAATAGAGAAGGACGGTCAGTACCAGATTGACGCCCAACCAGATGAAAGCGTACTCGATTCTCGGAAAACCCGCTGCAGCCTCATAAATTACCAGAATCAAGCCATTAAAGAGAAGGGGCAGGGTGACCATCAGGAGTCCTGAGAGATAGTTGGTAAAAAAGAGGCTGTCACGTTTGATGGGGAGTGCGTGGATCATAGCCGTGCTCTTCGGAAAATGCATATAGGAGAAAACAGCAAGAGCGGCCACCAGTGTAAAAAAGCCAAGAAAGAGGGTCATGGTCGTATCACTTTGGCCAAATAGGTCAGAGCTTATAAACCTTCTTGAATTTAAGTCATAATTGTTGGCAAGCCTGCTGGCTCCTTGACTTAAATAGCCCATGACAAAAAGAAACAGGAGAAAAGTATAGGAGAAGGGGATAAGCCAGAAGCGCTTCATATTGTTGCGGAAGACACCCTGATTAAAGAATGATGTTTTTGACGGCATAGTCCATACCTCCGAGCTCATAGATAAAGATTTCCTCAAGAGAAAGGGGCAGGGCATCAACGAGCAGCGGGTTGAGTGTCTTAACATGGCTCAGGATGCGGTCGCGATCCCCTCTTATGATCAGCACCCAGATACGTCCGCTGGACTGCCGGTGAACAATATCAAGCTGCTCCATTTCCTTTGGAAGCTCGCCCTCGAAGGCTACCTGCAGCTTGAGGATGTTATTCTGGATTTCCGAGAGGCTCCGCTCCAGAATAACCTTGCCCTGGTGCATGATGCCCACATGATCGCAGACATCTTCAAGCTCCCTCAAATTATGGGAAGAAACAAAAACAGTCATTTCTCTTTCTGCAACGTCCTGCAGCAGAACGCTCCATACCTTTCGGCGCATGACAGGGTCCAGACCGTCCACCGGCTCATCCAAAAGCATGAGATCAGGACGGGTGCAAATGCCCAGCCAGAAGGCCGCATGCTTCTGCATACCGCGTGAGAAGCGCTTGAGGCTCTTTTTCGGGTCAATGGGGAAGACCTCCTGGAGCTTTTTATAGCGCATTTCATCAAAGGTTGGGTAAATGGACTGATAGTATTTTTTCATATCATTCAGCGTGGCCTGTGGAAAGAAATACAGGTCATCTGGAATATACGAAATACGTGCCTTAGCTGCTGTGTTTTCAAATACAGGCTCTCCCTCAATCAGGATTTCACCCGAATCGGGTATCATAATGCCCGCCATATGCTTGATTAATGTAGTTTTTCCCGCTCCGTTTGGTCCAACCAGTCCATAAACAGAGCCTTTTTTAACCGACAAATTGACACCGTTGAGCGCCATAAAGCTGTCGAAGGATTTAGTGAGATTTCTAATTTCTATCATGGTGTACCTCCCTTTGGAATGACCTCATCTAAAAGGCCGATAATATCAGCTTTAGCTTGCCCGAGATAAAAAAGCTCGGAAACGATGGCCTTGAGCGAGGTGTAAAGCTCTTCAACGCGCTTAGGGCTGGCGTGCTTGGGTGAAGGCGCAACAAAATTGCCGCGGCATGTGACCGTGTAGAGCGATCCTTCGGATTCAAGGTCCCGATAGGCTTTTCGAATGGTATTGGGGTTGATGGAGGTGGTTTGTGCCAGCTCCCGGACAGAGGGGAGCTTTTCGTCCTGCTTGAGGGCGCCCGAGATGATGAGCTGCTTGACATTGTCCTTGATCTGCTCATAAATAGGCTTTGGGTTACGTAAGTCAACGACGATGATGGGTATCCCTCCCTTGGCG
>JAOABT010000206.1 GCA_026418215.1 Clostridia bacterium
AGATGTGTATAAGAGACAGGACTAAGGCACACCAAAATACATAGTTTCAGCAGCAGCCTCTCAACAGGCCTTTTCATCAGAAGCGACAGCTGTAGGCTTTTTGGCCATTTTCCATAGGATGAAGCCGAATATTCCAACAGCCACAAAATTAAACAGGAAGGTTATTAGGAAGGTTTGACGAAGACCAAAGGTCTGGCTGAGTCCACCTCCCAGAATGCTCCCCAGCATGCGCCCAATGCCCATGCCAAGCACGCTGTTGAAGGTCTGCCCGGTTGCACGAAGCTCCTTCGGAGCCTCCTTGTTGATAAAAGTAGCCAAGCTGTAGGTAAAGACAATAAAGGTTCCTCCGTGGAGGACGTTCACCGGCAGAGTCCAGTAAGGATTGGTTATCTGACTCAATAGCAGCAGTCTTACCGACATCAACACCATTGAAAGTACCAGAAGCTTGGGTACGCCTAGCTTATTGACGAGCTTTTGCGCATTAAAGAGGAATGGAAGCTCACTGGCCGCTGTAATAAAGAGGGTTATCCCTAAAAGGCTTCCGCCGCCCATGTCCTTTAGGTAAATGGGGAAGAAGCTTGAGAAAAAGCCCAGCGATATCTGAATCGTCATATTGAAAAACAGGTAGACCATGAGCTGCGGGCTTTGAAACAGTTTTGTAAACGAGACGCGTTGCCCGTCTGATTGGTGGCCCTTGACGCGGGGAATACCGAGCATAATGAGAATACAAGCCAGAGTGGTGAGAGCCGTGACAACGAAAATGGATTTATCATGTACTTTAATGAGGTATCCCAGCAGTACTGCGAGCAATGCGTAACCAATCGTTCCGCAGGCCCTTACTATGCCGTAATCCCACTTCGTATTTTCCAGATGCTCCAAGGTTATGGTTTCTGAAACAGACACCATGGCTGATTGGAACACGGCTAAGACAAGACCTATAGCCAAGAGATAGTAGAAGCTTGTACTGAACATGGTAAGTGTAATGGAAATGGCAACACCACTGTAAAGCAGCATCAGGATAGCGTTTTTAGAGCGCGCCCTATCGACCCTGACCCCAATAAAGGGTTGAACAAGGATGCAGCATAGGGGCCCGAGGGAGGTCAAAATTCCTATTTTAAGGTCGTTAAAACCTACGTTTTTGAAATAGACCGGTATGAAGGCATATAAGAGTGGAACCGTAGACCATGTAAAAAAGCTTAACAGCATGAGGAGCTGTAGTTTTCTCTTGGATTCTTTCATTGCGCTTCTCCATCATTTTCAGCTATCTTCAGTTGCATTATAGCACATCTTCCGGCAGGCTGGCTTAGAGAATTACATGACCCTATGTAAAGAAATTGAGATATAGGGTATCATATGATAAAATGATAGGACATTAATGGATAAAAAAGGATGCCCCGATTAATGAATGAGGTTGTCACCTTACGAAACCTTCACCCAAGCTACAACAAGGGCCTGATCCTTACGCGGCTTGGCCATGATAAGCTCAAAACAAAGCTCCCCGAAAAGGTAGAAGAGGAGTTTGAAAGGCTGCTTTCAAAAGCCGAGCAAACCTTGTGCCTTACGGCGGCTTATCGCGTGATGAGCATTGAAAAAGTTGAGGCGTCCAAAATCTATCTGGAAGACGGGACGGTATTTTGCGGCAGTGGGCTTGCAAAGCTCATGGAAGGCTGTAATCAGGCGCTTCTGATGCTGGCTACCGGAGGGAAGCGGATTATGGAGCTCATTAACGAGCTTCAGCGAGACGGCCGTATGAGTGAGGCAGTGGTCATCGATGCGGCGGCTTCTGAAATCACCGATTCTGCCCTCGATGTGGTCATGGCCCATATGGCGCAAAAACTGATGCCCAGAGCCAGGACCTTAACGCGAATGCGTTACAGCCCTGGGTACGGTGATTTTGATATTACCCAGCAGGCTGCTTTTTACAGGCTATTAGAGGCTCAAAAATATGATCTTGCTTTAAATGATGCCTTTTTATTAATACCGGAGAAGTCTGTCTTTGCCATCGCCGGCATTGCAGGCGGCAAATAAATAATCGGAGGTTCTACCCATGACGAAAAAAGCGTTTAAGAAGTTTATACAAAATAGAATTGTGATTCTGGATGGTGCCATGGGCACACAAATGCAGAAATACGGCATGCCGGTAGGAGCCTGCCCCGAGAAGTGGGGCTCCGAAAACGGACATATCGTCAAAGCTGCCCATCGGCGCTATATTGAAGCAGGAACACAGATCATCTACACCTTTACCTTGGGCGGGAACGCTATTAAACTCGCTGAATTTGGTTTATCAGACGAAACCTATGAATTGAATAAGAAGCTTGCCGAGATCGCCAAGGATGCGGCGGGCAAGGAGGCGCTCGTAGCAGGGGACATTTCTTCCTGTGGAAGCCTTCTGGAGCCCTTTGGAAGCGTCGGCTTCGAAGAGGCCGTAGAAAGCTTCAAGGCTCAAATTAAGGGGCTTCTGGCTGGCGGCGTTGATCTTTTCGTTATTGAAACCATGCTTGATATCCAGGAAGCCCGCGCGGCACTTATTGCCATTAAAGAGCTTTGTGACCTGCCCGTCATGGTCACCATGACCTATGAGGGCGGAAGCAGAACCTTGATGGGAACAGACCCGTTGAGTGCTCTTACCACCCTGCAGTCGCTGGGTGCCGATGCTGTGGGCTGCAATTGCTCCAGCGGCCCCGCCGAGATGGTGGGCATTATTGCTCAAATGAAGCCCTATGCGAAGGTTCCCCTCATTGCCGAGCCCAATGCCGGAAAACCCCGTCTTGAGAATGGTAAAACAGTGTTTGACATGGATGCGGACCAGTTCGCTTCCTATACCGAAGCGCTTATTCAAGCCGGTGTCAATTTGTTGGGTGGGTGCTGCGGCACGAATCCCGAATATATTCAGAAGGCCAGCACCATTGCAGCTCAAATGCAGCCTATTGAAACAAAACGGCTTTCCTATAGCCTGGCTTGCTCAAATCGTGAGACCGTCAGAATTCATCCCACGCTTCCGTTTACTGTCATAGGTGAACGACTCAATCCCACCGGTAAAAAGGCGTTAAAGGAAGCTTTGCTGAAGGGCGATATGGACACAGTCGCAGACCTTGCGCGCGAGCAGGTTGAGGCTGGGGCCGCTCTTCTGGACGTGAATGCCGGTGTTCCGGGCATAAACGAGAAGGAAACACTTGTCGCTATGGTGAATGCGGCATGTAACGCAGTTTCTGCGCCCCTCTTGATAGACACCTCCAATGCCGATGCCCTGGAAGCCGCACTCCGGATTTACCCCGGGAGAGCGGTCATCAATTCAATCTCAGGTGAGGCTGACAAAATAAAGAGGTTTTTGCCTCTTGCTAAAAAATATGGTGCCATGTTTGTCCTCCTGCCTGTGGATGACCACGGAGTTCCTGAAACGGCAGAAGACCGTATTGAGGTCATCAAGCAGGTTTACTATGAAGCACAAAAGCTTGGGTTTACCAAGGAAGACATCCTGGTGGACGGCGTGGTCATGACCGTTGCGTCCAATGCCAATGCCGCGCTTGAAACCTTGAAGACCATTTCCTGGTGTGAAAAAAGGTTCAAGGTGAACACGGTCGTTGGCCTATCTAATGTTTCCTTTGGCCTTCCGGCCCGGGAGCACGTGAACGCTTCCTTCCTCTCTATGGCCATTGCAAGCGGCCTCAGCACGGCCATCATGAATCCCAATAACGAGCAGATGCGCCATGGGGTGAGAGCGGCA
Organism: Clostridia bacterium; assembly: GCA_026418215.1. Lineage (GTDB taxonomy): Bacteria > Bacillota > Clostridia > DSM-8532 > DSM-8532 > DTU059. Next base: position 3,725 of record JAOABT010000206.1, read on the forward strand.
GACGTTCTTTCGGCCCGTGATAAAAATGCCATGTCCTATATCCGTGTTTACGCTGACCAGACAAAAACAACCGAAAAGGCCCCCAAGGGACCGCAGCTTGAGCATAAGACGCTCTATGAGGCCATTATTAACGGGGCTAAGGATACGGCTGTCGAGCTTGCCAAGCAAGCCTTGGCAGGAGGGCGCAGTGCCAAGAGTATTATCGATGAAGAGCTGATTCCGGCCATTCAGAAGGTGGGAGACCTTTATGAAAGCAAGCAATATTTCCTGCCTCAGCTCATCCGAGGCGCCGAAGCTATGGAAAAGGCCATGGATGTACTCACACCCGAGCTTATGAAGGATACCGACGCAAAGGCTGAAAATAAGGGTACTATTGTGATTGCAACCGTTAAAGGCGATGTCCACGACATTGGCAAAAACATCGTGGCCCTGCTCCTTAAAAACTACGGCTTCCAGGTGATAGACCTTGGCAAGGATGTTGAGGCAGACCGCATAATTGAGGCCGCGAAAGCAAATAATGCTGGTATCATCGCTCTTTCAGCGCTTATGACCACAACCATGAATCAGATGCCTCATGTCATGAGCCTGTCGAAGGAAGCGGGGCTAGACTCCAAGATGATGGTGGGTGGCGCTGTGCTGGATAAGCATTTTGCCGAAAGCTTCGGCGCCCATTATTCCCACGACGCCTACTCAGCGGTAAAGCTGGCTGAGAGTCTTTCAAAGTAGGATTGACACTGGGGGTTCTCCTATGCAATGGTTTTTAAAGCTGGGCTTTTTCTCAATGGCCGATAAGGTGACGGATGCCATAGGCAAATCACTGCCATATATTCTAACGGGGGCAGTCATAGCCGCTATCTGGATCTATTTTCTGCTGCTCACTCCTCATAAGCCCAAAGGCCATTCCGGCTTCTTAAGCTATTTACGTGACGTTCTCACCTTTCGCATCATGCTGAGCAGCGTGATCGCAAAGATTTTCTATATCGCATGCGCGCTCGTCGTACTGGTTATCGGCATCATTGCTATGTTTGCAGCGAACATCCTCGTTGGCTTCATTGGCATGCTTGTCCTTGAGATTGTTCTTAGGGTGTTATTCGAAATCTTCATGGTGCTTTTCTCTATTCAGGAAAACGTCGTAGCTATAAGAGACCAAACGCATACCCTCCATGAAGAGGCCTGCTGCTATGATGAAGACTTAGAAGAGGATGAGGACTAAAAGCAACCATAGCCGGAAAAGCAGCGTCATACCTGCGGCTACCTGTCTCTTATACACATCT
>JAOABT010000207.1 GCA_026418215.1 Clostridia bacterium
GCCCATGGCCTTAAGCATTCTGTCCGAAATATGCTGAATGGGGATATCAAGATATTTACAGAGCTTGGGGTTATGCTTCATTTCATTCAAGAGACTATCGTCAATAAGCTCAGGATAGCAGTAAAGAAGCCTAATGCGCTCAAGCCCGTCAATGGGAGATAGAGCCTGAATAAGCTTGACAAGCGACTTCTCGCCATAGATATCGGTGCCGTAGCGCGTTACATCCTGGGCAACAAGTATAATCTCCTTCTTGCCGTTTTGAACAAGGTGACGGGCCTCTTTGACGATGTTTTCGATGGTGCGGCTTCTGAAATCGCCTCGTAGGCTCGGAATGATGCAATAGGTGCAGCGGTTGCTGCAGCCCTCGGCGATTTTTAGATAGGTATAGGGCTTATTATCGGTAATCAGGCGGGTCATGTCCAGATAATCCACCGTATCGGGGAGCTTGGCGTAGACCTCCTGAGCATCCTTCTGCTCTTCAAAACGAGCCTTCAAAATCTGAGGCATGTCTCCTATGCTGCCGGTACCTACGACGATATCTACCTCAGGAATTTCCTTTAAAATGTCGTCCTTATAGCGCTCGGCCATACAGCCGGTGACCACAAGCACCTTGAGATTTCCTTCTTCTTTATAACGCGCGGCCTCGAGAATGCTCGTGACCGCCTCTTCCTTGGCGTCGCCGATGAACGAGCAGGTGTTGACAATGATTGCGTCCGCCTGTTCGTGCTGATGGGTTAATTCAAAGCCTGCATCCTTTAGGGTTCCCAGCATAATTTCGCTGTCGACCAGATTCTTGGGGCAGCCCAAGGATACCAGGCCAATTCTCTGTTTCAAGGGTGATCCTCCTTAAGTCTATTGTTACTTCTGTCTTAACCACTATAGCATATAAAGCACTTTTTAAGAAAGACGTGTTTTATGGGTTATGTCGTTGGGAGCCGCGATGAAAGTGTCGTCGGGCTCAGGGTATTCCTTCCGCTCGGCCCCAAAGCACGTTCCACATCATGTTCACTAAACGGTGTATTACCTTCATTGTTAGAGGTCTTTGCTCAAGGGTCTGCCCCTTGACTTCCACCGCCCCATCATCTGAAGTCTTGCTCTGGAGCGTGGGGCCTCCTTAAGGAAAAGCCCTGAGCCCTCCTCTGAAAAGCTCCGAAGGATGGGGATTAGAGCAACCACGTGATGATGTAGCAGGCTGACTCCTTTATGTCAATGACACTTAATAAAGTTCCAGCTCAACCCAATTACTCCATCAACCGACCCTGATAGCAAACACGCTGAGGTGCTTGCAGGGCTTTGCCTGCAGGAGGCCCCACACTTCGCAGAGCCTTCTTCAAGAAGTTGACAGTGCGGAACAGGCCTGAGCGACCCGTTCGTCGTGACTACGTGCAGGAAATGGCCTGCCATTTCCGTTAGTACTAAGCCAATGCACGGACCAATCAGAGTAAGATGCTTTGGGGCCGAGCGGAAGGCAAGCCCTGCGAGCGCCGACCCTCACCCGTAAGCTGGCTCCTGCAGCACGACCAAAACTGCCCAACACCTAGTTGCCTGCAGGGAGGGCTGGCATCGCATTCTACCCTCACCCCTGCTGCGGATTCATGCGGGGCTTGAAGATGATATCCTCGGAGCGCAGGGTCTCATCCTTGGCTTTTAGGAGGGCCTCGTTCATGAAAAAGTCCTGGGCGCTGAGCCTTCTGGCGACTCCCCTGCAGCCTACGAGCTGATAAAGGCCATCGGAGCCCAAAACACGCGTTTTCACATTATCCCTCATATACGTGTCAAGCACGTCCTTGATGCGGTCCTTGGCATCCTCGTCCTCTACGGGAATTAAGAGCTCGACGCGGCGGTCAAGATTTCGTTCCATCCAATCGGCGCTGGAAAGATAAATCTCTTCATCTCCGCCGTTTTCGAAGCAGTAAATGCGGCTATGCTCCAAATAACGTCCGACAATGCTCTTTACCTGTATGTTCTCGCTAACGCCCGGGAGATTGGGCCTTAAACTGCACATCCCCCGCACAAGCAGCTCAATTTTAACACCTGCCTGTGAGGCCTTATAAAGCAGCTCTATAATGCCGGGGTCAACCAGGGAGTTGAGCTTCGCCCGTATACCCGCATTTTTCCCCATGGAGGCATTTTTTATCTCTCGTTCAATTAAACAGACAAACTTATGGCGCAGCATGGTTGGTGCCATGACTAGCTTACTAAGCCTCGGCCTTTCGGTGTAGCCTGAAAGCGCATTGAACACCGTGGAGGCATCCTCACCGATATATTTGTTGCAGGTTAACAACCCTAAGTCGGTATAAATCTTAGCCGTAACGTCATTATAGTTTCCTGTGCTCAAGTGCACATAGCGGTTGATTCCGTCATCCTCCATGCGGACAATGAGCGTGATCTTACAGTGGGTTTTAAGTCCCACGAGTCCGTAAATAACATGGCATCCGGCTTTCTCAAGGCTCTTGGCCCACTGGATATTGTTTTCCTCGTCAAAACGAGCTTTCAATTCAACAAGCACCGTGACCTGCTTGCCAAGATCGGCTGCCTCGGCCAAGGCCTTTACAATGGGGGACTTACCACTGACGCGGTAAAGGGTCTGCTTGATGGCCAATACCCTCGGGTCACGGGCAGCCTCCTTAATCATATTCACGATAGGGTCAAAGGACTCGTAGGGATGATGGAGCAGAATGTCCTTTTCCCTGATGGCCTCAAAAATGTCACCCTTTCCCACCAGGTCGGAGGGCTTTTGAGGCTCGTAAACCGGATATTTTTTCCGCTCAAAGCCTTGGATACCATAAAGCTTAAGCAAGCAGGTCAAATCCAAGGGTCCTCCCGCCTTAAAAACAAACGCATCCTCGATCTCAAGACGGTCCTGCAAAATATCCAGCAAATCCTTATGGGTATCCCTGGATATTTCAAGCCTTACAGCCTGACCCCAGCGTCTTTGCTTGATAGTCTTCTCGATTTCAAGCAGAAGGTCCTCGGCTTCATCCTCGTCTATGGCCAAGTCACCATTTCTGGTTATTCTATAAACACATGCCGCTTTTATTGTCTTACCTGTAAATAAGCGATCAATAAAGAGAGTGATGACATGCTCAAGAAGAATGAAAACCTTTTTGTCATCCTCTTTGTCGGAGAGCTCCACCAATCGCGAAAACACTGCCGGCACCTGAATGGTGGCAAAGATATCGTCCTCTCCCTCCTCGCTGTTCTCAACAAGCACGCCGATGTTGATGGCTTTATTTTGCAGCCAAGGGAAGGGACGGCTCGAATCCACGGCCATTGGGGTCAGAACGGGGTAGATGATATCATCGAAGTACTGCGATAAATAAGCTTTTTGGGATTTATTAAGCTCGTCGGGCATCAACAGGCGCACGCCGTTCTTTTTGAGTGCCGGCACCAGACGGTCGTTCCAGAGGTCATAGAGCTCGCCCACCATACGCTGGACGCGCTGCGAAATGAGCGAAAGCTGTGCTTCTGGCGTAAGTCCCGAAGAGTCGGCCTTATTATAGCCGGCATTGATCTGGTCGTGCAGCGAGCCCACCCGCACCATGAAAAATTCGTCCAGGTTTGAATTAACGATGCCTAGGAATTTCAATCGCTCAAACAGAGGATTGGTGCTGTCATCAGCCTCATCCAGAACTCTTTGGTTAAATTCAAGCCAGGACAGCTCCCGGTTCAAATAGAATTCGGGCTGTGAAAAGTCCTTTGTCTCCATAGGATTACCCCACTTAATTAACAATTAAAGAAAAAGAGTTGTTTCATTAATCAATTACGGGCCTCGGCTAGCCGCCAATCAGGCGGTTTTTCACGCTTAGCATCGGCTCTACGCCAAAGACCTCGGTAAAAAATTCCGATTTCATTTGGAAGGTCCAATTCTCAAGAATGGCCTCCTCAGAGACCTCCGACCTTATAACGAACTGCCCTTCCTTAACGTTCATGCCAAGAAGCTTCAGCTTTTGCTTGTGGCTGGTATCCAAGGCATCGGCCACACGGATAATGGCAATAAGCTTCATGGCGGTTATGCGGTCACGCGTATTGAGCTTGTTGATTCCGGCGCTTTCAAAGCTCGGTGTTTCAAGGCTATGGTAGCGGGCCACCGATGACACAATTCTGAGCTGGTCATCTGAAAGGCCGATGATCTGCGAGGCGTTGATGATATTGTAGGAATAGACATAGTGCGGATCTGCGCCAATAT
>JAOABT010000232.1 GCA_026418215.1 Clostridia bacterium
GGTTCCCCTTCCAACGTTACATACTGGGTGGCAATCTGACCAAACAGCTCCAGCTCCTTAAGCATCTCTTCGCTGGCAACAAACCTGCCCTCGCCATGAGAGATGGCCACAGTGCTTATATGGCCCACCTCAGTTTTAGCAAGCCAGGGTGAAAGGTTGGAGGCCACACGTGTGTGTGAGAGGCATGACACATGGCGTCCGATGGTATTGAAGGTCAGGGTCGGACAGGTATCGTCGAGCGGTCTGATTTCACCGTAAGGCAGAAGCCCCAGCTTGACAAGAGCCTGGAAACCGTTGCAAATACCGAGCATAAGTCCGTCACGATGCTTCAGAAGCTCCATGACAGCTTCGGTTAGGTAAGGGTTTCTAAAGACGGTTGCTATGAATTTTCCTGAGCCTTCGGGCTCATCTCCGGCGCTGAAACCGCCCGGAAGCATAATAATCTGGCTCTCCTCAATCCTCTTTTGCATCTCGTGTATAGAATCATCGATCTCGCGGGAGGTGAGATTTCTAAGCACCATGACCTCTGCCACCGCACCGGCCTCTTCAAATTTTCTTTTCACATCATATTCACAGTTTGTACCGGGGAAGACAGGAATAAACACTCTGGGGCGTGCAATCGCTGCAGGCTTCTTAAGCGTGCTTCCCAGGGTATATGAAGCTTTTCTGACTTTTTCGGTGCTGCCGTCGGTCTTGGTGGGGAAAATCTTCTCCAGCGTGCCCTGCCATGCTTGTGACAGCTCCTCTAGGGACACGCTTACGCCATTTACCTCAATGACGGACTCAGCTGTTGTTTGTCCGATAACCTCATAGCTTAATCCGGCCAGGAGCTGACTTTCGTCCAGGTCCCCGTCCATTTCTATAAGAATAGCGCCGTAATCTAGCTTAAACAGTCTTTCATAGGACATATCCTTGAGCTTTACACCCATTGCATTGCCAAAAGCCATCTTGGCTACTGCTTCAGACAAGCCCCCTGCTTTAAGCGAACCTGCCGAAAGAATCTTACCCTGCCCAATAAGCCCGCTTATGGCCGAGAAGGTCTTATCGAGCTGATCGAAGTCAGGAAGAAGAAGCTCATCCTTTGGAAGAGTTACCAGAACCAGCTTACTGCCTGCCTTCTTGAATTCGGGCGATATAACCCTTGTCACATCTGTGGGAACCAGGGCGAAAGAAACTAACGTGGGCGGGACCTGAATATCCTTGAAGGTTCCCGACATGCTGTCCTTGCCGCCGATAGCTGCAACTTTAAGCTTCAGCTGCGTATAAAAAGCGCCTAACAAGGCCGAGAAAGGCTTACCCCACTTGACAGGGTCCTTGCCGGGCTTTTCAAAGTATTCCTGAAGGGTGAGGCGTGCCTTATGATAATCTCCGCCCATGGCCACGAGCCTCGTAATCGACTCGAGAACAGCGTAGACGGCACCGTGGAAGGGGCTCCATTTGGATATCTCAGGGTTATAGCCAAAGGTCATGAGTGTTCCCGTTGAGGTTTCGCCGCTCTCTATGGGGAGCTTCGCAGCCATGCCCTCTGCGGGTGTAAGCTGGTACTTACCGCCGAAGGGCATGAGAACCGTAGCGCCGCCGATAGAACTGTCAAAGCGCTCCACAAGCCCTTTCTGGCTTGCAACATTGAGCCTTTGCATATTCTTTTTCCAAGCTTCCTTAAGGTCACTGCGGCTGGCTTCTATTTCATCAGGCAATTTCTCAATAGGGCTTAAGGCCATATCCGCACCGGCAGCCTCTACTGTAATATGCTGCTTAACACCATTGGTGTTAATAAAATCACGGCTCAAATCCACGATATTTTTCCCGCGCCAGCTCATTCTGAGGCGGTTAAGATCCGTAACCACCGCAACTTTAACGGCTTCCAGGTTCTCAAGG
>JAOABT010000249.1 GCA_026418215.1 Clostridia bacterium
GGCCAAGCTGGCGTCAAACGGGCAATTCAACCATAAGATTCCTGCAAAGTGGGCTGTGTTTTGTAACCTTTGTTGTAGACATGGTTTCAGGCCCGAGCATATAATAGGAAGTGGGCAGCTAGGCCCAGACTGTGACAAGGAGGAGCCTTAAAATGGACGCGGACCCTGCCAATAGATGCAGCGTGTATGATCAAGCAATTATATGCCAAAATATGAGTGCAGGGGGTAGTCTGTTAAGGTCCTGTGACGTTCTCCCTGCATAACCGAGAGGGGGAGGACTATGACTTTGTCCAATAGTTTTTTCTTCAGTAAATGCATGCACCAAAATGTTTTTACTGTCGCCGGTTCTGTCATTGGCAAGCTCAATGATCTGATCATGGATTTTGAATCCCATAAGCCCACGGTTAAAGCTATCGAAATTAAGAACGGAAGCCGTTTGACCTACATTTCGGCCGACAATCTTGAAATTCAAAAAGACAATGACGAGAAATATATTATCAAAATCAATACCAGTAGTATTGTTGTCATTTCTGTGCCTGAAAATGAATTTTTCCTGGCGCGGGATTTTCTCGACAAGCAAATTGTAGATATCAATGGCAAGAAGGTTGAGCGCGTCAACGACGTCCGTATTGGCCGCATCAGGGGCCACTGGCAGCTTGTCGCCGTGGATATTGGCCTTCGCGGGCTTCTTAGGCGTCTGGGCTTTGAGTATCTGGCCATTCGCATGACTAATCTTTTTAAAATGGAATTCCGCAACAAGCTGATTTATTGGGATAATGTTCAGCCCCTCACCACAGGGCTTAATAACCTGCAGCTATCCACCTCCATGTCGAAGCTCAAAACCCTTCATGCCGCCGATATTGCCGATATCATCGAGGAGCTGGACCGACAGAGCCAGATTACGCTTTTCCAAAGCCTTGATGACGAAAAGGCTGCCGAGGTTTTGGAGGAGATAGAAACAGACGTTCAGGTCAGCCTTCTCGAAACCCTCCCGGATGAAAAGGCTTCGGATATTCTTGAAATCATGCCCTCTGACGAAGCGGCCGACATCCTTGAAGAAATTAGTGATGACCGCGCCGAGAAGCTCTTGATACAAATGGAGGAAGAAACCTCAAGCGAGATCAGAGAGCTCATGGAATATGATGAAAAAACCGTTGGAAGCGTTATGGCAAAAGACTTTTTAACCTTTCTGCCGGATGAAACCGCCTCCAAGGCCATTATCTACCTACGTGAAAACAAGCCGAAGGAGGACATCTCCCGCTATGTCTATCTTGTAAACAGCAAAAACAAGCTCATAGGAGCTGTTACACTTTTAGACATCGTTACCGCCGACCCCGACATCAAGCTGTATAACCTCATGGATGCCAATATTAAGAGCGTCCGTGACGAGGATAAAATTGACAGGGTCATGGAGCTCATGCAGAAGTACAATCTGGCTGCCCTGCCTGTGACCGATGAGAATTATGAGCTTGTTGGCATAACCTCCTTAAACGATCTTGTGAATGAATACATTCGGTTGAGGAGGGTTGTGGCATGAAAAACAGCACCAATAAAAGATTTAAGAATTTCTTTCTGATGATGAGCATCATAGGACCGGGACTCATTACGGTCAATGCCGGAAACGATGCCGGAGGCATCGCAACCTATGCCTCCGTGGGCGCCTCTTACGGCTATAAAATGCTTTGGGGGCTGCTTTTGATCACCTTGAGCCTTGCCGTTATCCAGGAAATGAATGCCCGTATGGCGGTTGTAACCGGAAAAGGGCTGTCGGATTTGATACGCGAAAAATTCGGCGTTAAATGGACCTTTTTTGCCATGCTCGTCCTTTTCATTGCTAATTTCGGCGTTGTACTCGGAGATTTTGCCGGAGTAGCGGCCAGCATGGAGCTTTTCGGCGTGAGCAAGTATATTTCCGTGCCGGTTGTAGCGATCATGATCTGGCTTTTGGTGACGAAAGGCTCTTACAGCAAGGTCGAGAAGGTCTTTCTCATGTTCACCTTCGTCTTCTTCGGCTATATCATTTCAGCCTTTATTGCCAAGCCGCACTGGGGGCAGGTTTTCCAGAGCATGTTCACCCCTGCTATGGAGGTGAACACAGGTTTCATTCTGACTTTCATCGGCATGATTGGAACCACTATTACACCCTACATGCAATTCTACCTTCAGTCCTCCATTGTCGATAAAAAGCTGAGCATCAAGGATTATCGTTATGAAAAGCTGGATGTGTATTTAGGCGCCTTCTGGGGTAATGCCGTTTCCTTCTTTATCATTGTCTGTACCGCGGCAACGTTGTTTAAAGCTGGTATTCATATCAACAGCGCACAAGAGGCAGCCA
>JAOABT010000254.1 GCA_026418215.1 Clostridia bacterium
CCATTAACAAATATAGCAATGTCCCATTGTACTGTCAGTTGAAGAATCTCATCCTTGAAATGATTGAAAAGGGTGAGTTTGAGGCTGATTCCAAAATTCCTTCCGAGCAGGATTTTTGCGAGCAATACGACATTTCACGTCCTACAGTCAGACAAGCTATTAATGATCTGACCTCCAGCGGCCATCTCTATAAAATGAAGGGGAAGGGCACCTTTGTTTCCGCGCAAAAAACCTTTATCCACGTTAAGGACTACACCGGCTTCACTGATTCGGTGCTGGACAGCAAAAACCCTGCCGAAAAGAATATTGTTTCTATCGAATTGGTGAATTGCCAGGACCATCCCAGGCTTTGCGAGGTGTTTGGCATTAGGCCCGACACCCGTAGCGACTTTGCCGCTATTACATATATTAATGCTCTTAGCAACGACATGGTTTCTTTAAATGTTTCCTATATTCCTTTGACCTTGTTTCCTGAAATTTGTGAGGACTTGAAGGCCAATAAGGATGTCCTTCGCGGCAAATATCCGCTCATTCCCAATAGCTCAAAAAGCATGCTGGACATTATCAGCACCGATCAAAGGGATGCCGCTTATTTGAAGGTCCAGCCGGGTCAGCCCTTAATCAGGATTAACAACACCCTCTATTCAAAAAGCGGGCAGCCGGTGGAATACATCGTCACCAAGTATCGTGCCGACAAGACAAGGCTCTCATTTGAGAACCATAAATAATCAATCAATCAATCAAGAAGCCGGTAGGAATACTACCGGCTTTTGCTTGCTGATGAAGCGTTTACTTGAATATTAACCTATTATTGCATGTTTTGCTTCATGGATTGGAATTTCTGTGCTGCGTTTTGTACTTCGTTAAGCTGAGCCTTCTTATCCTGGTACCAGCCCTTTTGACGCATGGTATCGTAAAGCTGGAATTGAATCTGCTGTTTGTCATTGATGATTTTTGTCAGCTGGGATCTTAAGTTATCGCAGGTGGATTCTGTGATATACGTGCCGTATGCTTTAAGCACTTCTTTTTCGGTTGTCAGTGCATCATTCATCATTTCCTGTTCATTGAGAATGGCTGAGTGCTGCTGTTGCATAATTAGTTACCTCCCTTACTGCTGTTGTGCTTGAGCAGGCTTATTGTGAGAATCAAGGTAGTTCAAGAGCAGCTCGAAATGCTGCTTGTGGAGCTGGGCTGCTTTACTGCATACATCCTTGAGCTGGGGGTCATTAAAGCTCTGGGAGTACAAGTCAAGCTTCTTATAGCTTAAGGATTCGTAGTTCATCATGTCTTCAAGAATGGTCAGGTTCTTGCTGCTCAGCATAGCCTGTCCCTGTTGTCCCTGCATTTGTTGACCCTGCATCTGCTGTCCTGCATTTTGTTGAGTATTCTGATTATTTTGCTGTGTGTTGTTCACGACAGTACACCTCCGTTTGTATTCATAATAAGTCCGTAGACATGAATATTTTTCTCAATTCTCATTCTTTTTATGAGTCAAAAGATGATTATTATTTGCCTGACATGAAAGAAGGAATACATGATTGTGCACAAAAGTCCAAGAAAATCCCTTTCATCGAAAGAACGATGAAAATATAATGAAGATGGCTTCAAATCATCATTTAAACATTGTTAAGCTTGTTGGGAGTTTTTTCTATGTTCAAGAAAATTCTGATCTGGGTTGTGTGTCTACTTCTACTTTTTAACGGGTGTTCCTCACAGCAACCGGTCAAGACAGAGGCTACGCTGACTGCTACGGCCGGTCACGAAGCTCCGCGAGCCAGCTCAGAGAATTCAGATGCCATATATCTAAAAGCCGATGCCCCCATAGAAGATCGTGTAACTGACTTACTGTCAAGAATGTCCTTAGAAGAAAAAATAGGCCAGATGGTTCAGGCCGAGGCCTCGTATATACAGCCGGAAGAAGTGGCAATGCATTATGTAGGCTCAGTTATGAGCGGCGGAGGCCATGCTCCGGGAGATAAAACAGCCTCTGCCTGGCAGAACATGATTGTTCAGTATCAAAGAGCCGCAGGCTCTACAAAGCTTCGCATCCCTATTTTTTACGGCGTAGATGCCATTCATGGCATGGCTAAATTTCGGGAGGCGGTTGTTTTCCCGCACCAATCGGGAATAGGCGCTATAGGCGACTTGGCCTTGGTCGAGAAGGTTGGTCAGGAGACGGCCAAGCAAATGCTTATGTGCGGTGTGACCTGGGATTTTTCACCGAGCGTTTCCGTAGTGGAAGATATCCGCTGGGGGCGTACCTACGAGTCATTTGGTGAGGATTCTAAGCATGTCGTATTGCTTTCTACTGCTTATATGAAGGGCTTACACTCGCTTAACGTCATGGCAACGCCCAAACACTTTTTTGGAGACGGGGCAGTGGAATGGGATACGGGCTTATGCGGGTATCACCTTGATAAAGGCAACTTCAATCCCAAAAGTGATATTGAGCTTAAGGAGCAGCTTGCGCCCTATAAGGC
>JAOABT010000259.1 GCA_026418215.1 Clostridia bacterium
CCTTAAAGCTACACGGCATTAAATAGCTAACTGCGGGCCCGCAAAAAAAGGCTCCCCATCCGAGAGCCTCGATGGTGGGGAATGTCGGTTTCGAACCGACGACTTCTACCGTGTGAAGATAGCACTCTCCCGCTGAGTTAATCCCCCATCACCCTTAATGCTATTACGCTTTGGGCCCTTTGTCAAGAATTCCATCCTATTGCCAATTAAGTGGTACAACACTCAAAACGTGTCTATTCACTACTCCCACAGATTTGGTACAGAAATGTTTAATGGCTGCCGGGAGATCAGCCGGCAGCCATTAAACGCAAACGGTTAGGGGGATAAGCGCTATCGTAAAATAAGCTATTGCTTTTGATAAAACACAACGTCATCAATATAGACGGGTCCCGAATACTTGATCTGATTAAAGACGGGACAAATGGCAAAGCCGGTATAGGAATCATTCTTGAAAAAGGCGATTTCAACCTTCTGCATATAATATTCTTTGCCATCCTCCAGCTTGACGATTTCCAGCTCATTCAGTGACTTGGCGTGCTCGTTGAGAGCCTTCTTATTCCAGCCCGGCTCCATGGCAATATAAGGGTTGGTTCCAGGAGCCTTCTTTGCAGTGTCCACAGTTGCCCCGCTTGTGTCTGCCAGAGCTTTTTCAAAGTATAGGGTAAATGAAATCTTCGATGTGTTTTTAAGTTCGGGATAGTTTGGGGCGGGGAGCTTCACCTTGAGCTCCTCCCACTCGAATTTACCGGGTGTCGAAGCGTCTGCTTCAATCATGCCCCCATTGAGACCTGTGTGTTTGACAGCCTTCAACTCAGCCTGATAGGCTCCTTCACTCACAGCACCGCAGATATTGTTGGAGAAATCAAGCTCCTTCAGCACGGCATAATTGACCACATTGGATACAGTAACCTTCACTTCCTCGGTCTCGAGTGTTTTTCCGCTTTCGAAGGTGACAATGGCTTTGATACCGACTTCTTCTCCATCCTTTTGGGCGAGGGTATCCCAACGGATATCATAATCGTCCTTCATCTTGCTATAGCTCAGTTTACCAATGCTTTGACCATTCACAAAGCCTTCCACAGCCTTCACCTGCTCCGTGGCCGGTATGACCTTGACCTTGATTTTATAGGTCCCCTGCACCTCCTGCGCTTTGGCAGGTGCAACCAGATAGGCCCGTTCACCGGAAACCGGCATTTGATCGTTGAACCAAGCCGAGTAGCGCTTTAAGAGCTCCGGAACTGGTGTTTTATCATTCATCACACGAAAGCCGTCATAATCATCGTATATACCGTCTGCTCCGTTGTCTTTGGACTCCTTGTCATTGATCCCCGTAAGAATCCAGAACATGGAGCCTGCCCCGCCATTCTCAGCCATGGTTTTGTTCCAGATATCATAAATGGCTAGACGGTTGCCCGTTCCGGCTGAATTGATGCCGTACTCCTCCAGCACAACAGGCTTACCCAGCTTTTTCCCTGCTTCGAGATGGTCAAGAATGTACTGAGTTCCCCACTGTTCAACCACCGCGGTATTGATACCCCACCCTTCGGGATAGAGATGAAAGGTTCCGTAGTCCACATCCTTAACCGCTACGAGCCGCTCCCAATCCACACCTGAAAAGCCGTTGTAAGCCCAGTTGCCCTCTTTATCAAAGCCCTCACCGTCCTTGCGGTTGAAAAAGCCCTCGTCTCCCACAGCAACAAGCTGATTGGGTGCTACGGACTTAACGTAGGCGCTCATTTCAGTAACCCATTTGACGAGTGTCTCGCCGGATTGATCCGACTCACACCGTGGTTCGTTCATGAGCTCCCAGGTCATAACGGTGGGATCGTTTTTGTAGAGCACATTGGAATACGTATTTTTCCTGTTAGCCAGATTCTTAACGTAATCCTTATAAATTGTTTTCACCCTCTCATCGGTGTAGAACAGGTCATGGCCCTTCTTTCCGGCCCATTCCACATAGGTGTTGGCACCCCCGAAATCGTCCCAGTTGTTGTTAAGCACTAATACAACCTTAATGCCCGCCTTTTGGGCTTGAGCCACCGTGTAATCGAGGCGTTCATAGCAATCCTTGGCACCTTGTAGGTCCTTGGGCGGGCCATAAACTCCGGGCTTTGGCTGCATATAAGCGTTGTGATCCTTATTGGCTGAGCCATTACCATTAAAGAATGCCCACAGGCGTATCACCTTCAGCCCCATTTCTTTGGCATTATGAATCACATCGTCTATCATGGCATTGGATTCATAATGAAGGTAATAGTTATTGGTTCCCATAAAGCGGAAGGCCTTGCCCTGATAAAAGAGCTGTCCGTCCTTGACTGTAACAAAATCAATTTTTGATGCGGCACCACACGAAGTCAAAAGAAGCGATAAGAGGAATAAAGGCAAGATAAACCAAAGGTTCTTCTTTTTCATGCTCAATCAAACCTTTCTTGTATCATTTTGGTGGACCTAAACCTAGAATTTGAACTGGCTAACCGCTGCCTCAAGGCCCTCCGATATGCTGCTGAGCTCAAAGGCAAGCTCTGAAAGGGCTTTAGCGCCCAGTATCTGTTCCGTGGTATTAGAGGAGGCTTCCTGACTTCTGGCGGCAGTTTGCTGGGAAACCGAGCTGATGTTTTCAATAGCCGCGACGGTGCTCTCCTTTATGTCCAGCATACGGGCCACCTCAGCCTTGATGTCCTCCATGTGACCCGACAGATCCAGCATGGCCCCGTTGATTCGCTCGAAAGCCGCATCGGTGTTATCAACAGCCAGCATCTGGCGGTTCATGGAATCTCTCGTCTGATTAGCGGTATCAACGGCGTTGCCTGCGCGCTTGATAATGCGCCCGATGATGCCGTTGATGCTTCCCGAGGCCGCTTTAGACTGGTCGGCCAGCTTCTTGACCTCCTCGGCCACCACTGCAAAGCCGAGGCCGGCCTGCCCGGCGCGTGCCGCTTCGATAGAGGCGTTCAAGGCCAGCATATTGGTTTGCTCGGAGATGCTTCCTATCAGCTTCACAATGCTTAGGATTTCCTTCATGTCGTCATTGAGACCCTTAATGTCATTAACGATGTTCACAGAGGAGTTGTCTGCGCTGCGGGCATTCTCGTTGAGATCGGACAGGATATAGGCTGCATGCTTGCTCAGAATGACGGTTTTTTCTATGATTTCTTGAGTTTGCTGGATATCAACCGTCACGCCATTGATGGCATTAGAAAGCTGTACCATTTTATCGGTGCAGGCGACGGTATCCTCAGCCTGATTGCAGGCTCCCGAGGCCGCTTCTTCAAGAGCCCGGCTGACGCTTTGGGACATGACCAGGGCTTGCTGAGCCGAAGAGGCGATGGTGTTCGTTTTGTCGGCCACTGTCGCTGCGGATTGATGCACCTGGATGATCAGCCGTTTGATAGCCGTTATCATATTATTGTAGCTCTGTGTGAGTTCTCCCAGCTCGTCCTTAGAGGTGTCCTGCTCCTGTCTCTTATACACATCT
>JAOABT010000269.1 GCA_026418215.1 Clostridia bacterium
AGATGTGTATAAGAGACAGGGTTTAGCCGCCCAATAGCCCCGCTGCTGTGTGCATGACAGATGGCGATGGCCAGAGCATCGGCCGCATCATCGGGCTTAGGTATTTTATCCAAATTCAATAAAACCTTTACCATTTGCTGGACCTGTTCCTTTTTAGCTCTACCGTAGCCCACAACCGACTGCTTGACCTGAAGCGGCGTATATTCATAGACCTTGACTCCGGCTCTTGCCGCTGAAAGAAGGGCCACGCCCCTCCCATGTCCAACCTTGATGGCTGTTTTGACATTGGTGTTAAAAAAGAGCTCCTCAACCGCCATGGCATCGGGGTGATATTTTTGGATTAACTCCTGAAGACCATTATTAAGAATCAGCAATCTTTCCGAAAATTCAAGACCCGCTTCGGTTGAGATAACTCCGACATCGATCATCCTGAATTTGTTTCCTATGTACTCCAAAACACCATAGCCCGTAATGGCAAAGCCAGGGTCAATGCCGATTATGATCATCTTTTGCTCCTTTAGCTTATCTTTTTCATATGTAAAGGCCTATACTTTATTAAACTCCCGAAAGAACGCATTTTCAAAGTTGAAAATGACTAAAATAGCTTGTGTTGACACAGGTATTTTTATTGAAAAATTAGTCATTTCATGTATTGCATAATTATACAGTCTATTGTATAATTATTAAAAATAAACCCCCTACCCTAATCTTATCACAGAATGGAGAGATTTTTAATGAGTAAGGAAAAAATCGTACTCGCCTATTCAGGTGGTCTTGATACTTCAATCATCATACCGTGGTTGAAGGAAAACTACGACGCTGAAGTTATTGCTATGGCTGCTGACGTTGGACAGGGCGAAGAATTGGACCCCCTCAACGAAAAGGCAATTAAAACAGGAGCCAGCAAAATCTATATTGAGGATCTCACCGAAACATTTATTACAGATTATATCTATCCTACCTTAAAGGCGCAAGCTGTCTATGAAGGAAAATACCTTCTCGGCACCTCCTTTGCTAGACCGATTATTGCAAAGCGTCTTGTCGAAATCGCTGAAAAGGAAGGCGCTACCGCCATTGCTCACGGTGCAACGGGCAAAGGAAACGATCAGGTTCGTTTTGAGCTCACCGTTAAGGCGCTTGCTCCCCACTTGAAGATTATCGCTCCCTGGAGAATTTGGGATATCAAGTCCAGAGAAGATGCAATAGATTATGCTACAGCAAGAAACATTCCTATCCCTGTCAGCAAGAAGGACAACTACAGCCGCGACAAGAACATCTGGCATTTAAGCCATGAGGGCTCCGAGCTTGAAAATCCGGCCAACGAGCCTATCTATGACAGGCTGCTCCAGCTTTCCGTTACACCTGAGAAGGCTCCGGACAAGGCAACCTATGTAGAAATTGAATTCGAGCAGGGTATTCCTGTGAAGTTCAACGGTGAAAAGCTGCCTCCTATCGAGCTCATGAAGGCCCTTAACAAGGTGGGTGGAGAAAACGGCATCGGCATCATTGATATCGTTGAAAATCGTCTGGTCGGCATGAAGTCCCGCGGTGTTTATGAAACACCCGGCGGAGCCATTCTTTATGCGGCGCACCAGGAGCTTGAAAACATCACCATCGACAGGGATACCGCCCACTATAAGTCTCTCGTATCACAGCGCTTTGCCGAGCTGGTTTACTTCGGTCAATGGTTTACTCCCTTACGTGAAGCTCTCTCCGCTTTCGTAGACTCCACTCAGAAATATGTTACCGGTAAGGTAAGATTGAAGCTCTACAAGGGTAATATCACACCTGCAGGCGTTGAGTCACCCTATTCCCTCTTCAGCGAAGAGCTCTGCACCTTCGGCGTGGACGCCGTTTACAATCAGAAGGACGCTGAAGGCTTCATCAACCTGTTTGGCCTTCCCTGCAAGGTTCAGGCTAACATGAAGAAGCTCAACAATATCAAGGACTAATTAGGATTTTGAATGAAGGGTTGGGTAATACCAACCCTTTTATTTAGTGATCAGCTAACCTTTTTCGTCAGAAAGAACTTTAAGTTTATGAAAACTCTGAGTCTAAGAAAAATCTTGAGCTAAAGAAGCCTTGAGTCCATGAAAATCTTAATATTAATACTTTGAGTCTAGGAAACCTTGGGTATAAAACTTTAGAGCTAAGAAAACTTGAGGCTACTTTTAGACTAAGAAAACCTTAAGTTGTAAACTTTTGAGTATAGGAAAATTTCTAGGCAGTCTATGCATAGCTCGACTCTATGCATATCTGGCCTAGGAAACCTCTGACTCTAAGCAAACCTTGACTCTAAGCATATCTTGAGCTTAAAATTTTGAGTCTAGAATAGCGTTTGCAAAGAAAGATTATGGCTTTTAATAGGGAAGCTATGCTAGAATGAGCATGCCAGCATGTCCCACAGAAACCTTAATGCATTTATATCTCGGTTAAGCTGGCTTTTACGTAATACAGACAAGAATAGAGGGATTATTATGAAGCTTTGGGGTGGAAGATTTTCAAAGAATACCGATGAATTGATGGATGACTTCAACTCCTCCATTCATTTTGACAGCAGGATGTATAGACAGGATATCCTCGGAAGTGCCGCACATGTCCGAATGTTAGGAAAATGCGGTATTATCCCGGCTCCTGATGCAGAACTCATCCGAAAGACCCTGTTTGAGATTCTTGACGATATAGAAAATGGCGAGGTGGAATTCGAGGTATCAGCTGAAGACATCCACATGAATATCGAAACCCTTTTAATCTCCAGAATCGGTGATGTTGGAAAGCGCCTTCATACCGGCAGAAGCCGTAATGACCAGGTTGCCCTCGATATCCGTATGTATTTGAGAGATGAAACCAACCATATAAAGGGCATGCTTAAGGAGCTGCTGTTGGTCCTTATTAAGCTTACCGAAAGCAATTATGAGACCATCATGCCCGGCTTTACGCATCTCCAGCGTGCTCAGCCCATTACCTTCGCCCACCACATGATGGCCTATTTCCAGATGTTCCGCCGTGATGCCGAGCGTTTGAAGGATTGCGTCAAGCGCATGAATATTATGCCTTTGGGCTCAGGAGCCTTGGCCGGAACCACCTATCCCCTCGACCGCTACATGGT
>JAOABT010000276.1 GCA_026418215.1 Clostridia bacterium
CGTCGGCAGCGTCAGATGTGTATAAGAGACAGACCACGGTCTGTATGTAAATAGGTATGCAAATTCTTGAATTCTACGATTGATTTTCCCATGTCACGCCTCCTACCGTTTCATCTTCGGGTCAAAGGCATCTCTTAAGCCATTACCGACAAAATTGATTGCCATCGTTGTGATAAAGATCATCACTCCTGGGGGCACCCACAGCCAGGGGCGCAGGCGGAATTCCTTGAAGTCGTTAACAACGTTTACCATGTTACCCCATGATGGATAAGGAGGTGCAACGCCAAGTCCCAAGAAGCTCAAGGTGGATTCCAAAATAATGGAGCCGCTGATGCCGATGGTTGCGGTTACAATAATAACAGGAATAACGTTAGGAATAAGGTGCCTGAATATCTTTCTGCTGTCTCGGATGCCAAGCGCCTCGGTTGCCATCATGAATTCCTGTTCGCGAAGCGATAGAATCTGGCCTCGGACAAGACGGGCAAGTGTTGGCCATGTCAGGATACCGATTATAAACATAACTGAATAAATTCGCTCTTCGGGCGGCACACGCAGGTCTGAAATAATTGATGCCAGCACAAGGAGTATCGGCATTAAGGGAAGACTCATAAAGACGTCGGTAACACGCATGAGAAAAGCATCTATTTTACCGCCGTAGAAGCCGGCAATACCGCCAATGACAACACCAATGACAACTGTGATTAAGGTAGAAACAACACCGACCAGAATAGAAATACGTCCGCCATAGAGAAGGCGAAGGAGAACGTCACGGCCAGCGACGTCGGTTCCAAGCCAGTGCTCCATGCTGGGTGGTTTTTTGGCATTAATGATGTTGGTTTGCAATATCTCATAGGGTGACAGCATAGGTCCGAAGATACAGAGCAGGGTTACAACGGCAAGGGTAACAAGGCCAATAATTGCCAGCTTGTTTCTCCAGAACCTTTTCATGGCCATTGCCATAGGAGACAGAATTTTTTCTTCCTGAACTGAGTTCACTGCTATTTCCTTTTTACTCATTCTTCCGTCCCCCTTATTTCAGTTTAATTCGCGGGTCAACCATGGCCATCATGATGTCTGAAAGCAAATTGCCCAAGAACAGCATGAGCGCAGAAAACAGGTTGAAGCCCACGACAAACATATAGTCACGTTTTGTTAATGCTTCAATAGTAATTTTACCAACACCGGGGAAGGCAAAGACCTGCTCTGTGATAAGAGCGCCGGTAAACAAGGCTGGAATGGACATACCCAAAAGATTGACAATAGGAATCATGGCATTCCGGAGCGCATGCTTATAGATGACAATACGCTCCGATAGTCCCTTTGCACGGGCGGTGCGTATGTAATCCTGCTTGATGACATCCAGCATGGCCGAACGTGTATACATCATCCAGCTTCCGATTCCCAGAAGTGCTAAAACAATAACCGGTAACAACATGTGGAGGAATATATCCCAAACGGCTGATACGCCCTTCAAATCGGCACCAAGCGTTCGCATACCTGCGAGCGGTAATAGCTTTAAGTCTATACAGAATATTTTCTTTAACAAAAGGCCTAAGAAGAAGGAAGGCATTGAAAGGCCTACCAATGCAAAGGCCGTGACTGTGAAGTCAGTCTTGGAATATTGTCGGGTTGCAGAAATAATCCCTATAGGGATACCGATCAGCGTTTCCAAGAGGAAGGCCAAAAAGGCAATTAAAAAGGAATTCCACATAAAGTAGCCGATAACTTCGGTAACCGGCTTCTGATAAGATAAGGATTCACCAAAATCCAAACGCAGGGCATTGCCAAGCCAAATGATAAATCGCTCGACGACTGGCTTGTCAAAACCGTATTTTGCTTTCATTGCAGCAATTTTCTCGGGAGTGTAGCGAGGATTTGCTCCTGCAACGTTATCTATGTAATCTCCCGGTATGAGCGCTACAATCAAAAAAATGATCATAGCAACTACAATCATAATCGGAATATATTCCAATAATCTTCTGACAATATATTGTTTCATCGTGCACCCTTCCAGTCCAAAGGTTTTCACTGCATAATAAGCCTCTGGGAATGCCCGGAGCTCCACTATGCACCAAAAAGTTACCCCTCCACCATTTTTGGCTTCGGATCCTTTCATTTACATAAAAAACAAACACCCGGCTCCGGAAAAGAACCGGGCATTTGTTTTCATATGCTAAGCCTATTTGTAATTATTGTGCAATTTCTGTCTGATAGAGATCATACCAATAGTCTCTGTAAGGTGACACTTTGAAGTTCTTGACTCTGCTGTTAACAGCCCACATATCGCTTCTCTGATAGACCCAGATACAAGGAACATCTTCGTTAATGGTCTTGTAAACCTGCTTGTAGATTTCCTTTCTCTTGGCAATGTCAGTTGTTGCAAGAGCGTCCTTCATGAGCTTGTCGGCATCAGGGTTCTTGTAGTTGTATCTGTTCTGAGGACCATCGGAAC
>JAOABT010000277.1 GCA_026418215.1 Clostridia bacterium
GTTCAGGGTATTGATATATCGCTGCGGAGATTTGATAATATCCCATAACGCTGCAAAAGCCTTCATGCCATCACCACCTGAAAATAGTATTGAAGAGGCTGGTGTAACCGTTTCCAAGAACGGCATAGAACACGCCCGAAAGTGGTACTTAAACAAGGCACGCCGCTCTTAGGGGCCTATCAAAAACAAACCGTTCGAATGCGCAATGACAGAGGGGCTCGGCTCTGCTCTTAAGGAGTATGTTTCGAAGAAGGCTTTCCTTCAAGCCCTCGGGAGGCTGAACATCGCTCTCAAGCGTTTTGAAAAGCTCATGAAATCTTGTTTCCTTCATCTTCCTGTTCCCTCCGGTTCCCTCTCAAACTCTTTTCTGAACATAAGCTTTGCCTTTTGCAGGATGCCGTCGACAGCCTTGGGTGTGCGTCCCAGAATGCGAGCGATTTCCTTAACCTTATAGCCATCGAGATATTTTAGAATTAATGTGTAACGATAAACAGGGTGAACAGCCTTTAAAGCCCTCTCAACCGCAGCTCTTGATTCTTTTGTAAGGACCAACGTCTCAGCGTCTTCAGCAGATTCAAGGCTCTCCAGAGCTTCTTCACGCCGGTTCATGTTTTTAGACCCAAAGCCTGTCATCCGTTCACCTATTGCACATCAAAGCTAAATGCGTGGAGCTTATGATTGCCAGCCCATAAGCTGAGCTCATAATCGCCCTTCGTCACCATGCTGGGATCAAGCGTATAGGACATGATGGCTTTTTGGTTGCTTTCCGTTGCTTTGGTTTCACTAAAGAGCAGCTTTCCGTCCTTTTCCCATTTAGCGGTTCAAGCCGTGCCCTTTTTTATCTCAACAACTCTATAATTTATCGTTAAGGCAGACAGGGACTTAATCTCTGAAGAAAAGCCCTTTTTATAATGGTTGAATTGCTTTGTCAAAACCAGATAGGTCCCCCTAAAAGGCGTGGTCCCGGCAGAATCATAGGCAGGTTCGCTTTGGATCACCCTATCAGCCAGGATACAGCCCATTACGGGACCATCGCCCCGGTTGACCAGCACAAAGCCCGCCAGCAGGGCAAGAACCACAAGAACAGCCAGAGCAGCAGCAGATTGCTTTTTTGTCATAAGCTCACCTCTCTCTGAGCATAACATAATTTTTCCATTCCCTTCACTCCTTTCGTAGGGTTAGTCGCACATCATTGGAAAATCCCCCTGTCTACTAAGAAAAATACTCTTAGCCCAGGTTGAAAACAAGTCAAAGCACTTCTCTTAATCTTTGAGGGGAGTGAAAAGACCTTCTCTCCAGGTGGTTTATTAAAATGTTTTGACTAAGAAGCCTATTCCGAAAAAAGCACTCCCTCCAGGCAGGAGTGCTCTGATAACAACGATATGGGCTACTTAATCATTATAGCTTTTTTCTCTATATACTCATGTATTTGCTTGTCGAGGATATCTAAAGGAACCGCTCCATTTTCGAGGACCTTATCGTGAAATTCCTTAATATCAAAACGATCGCCAAGAGCGCTTTTGGCCTCATCCCTGAGCTTCTCGATTTCGAGGCAGCCCATGGCGTAGGATAATTCTGCTGCAGGGTTTTCAGTAGCATAATCAACAATAGCGCTTGCACTTTTGGTGTCACAAACGTTGTTCGCTACCGCAAAGTCTACAGCTTCCTGACGCGTCCAACGCTTATAATTAACGCCTAAATCTACTAAGGCGCGTCCCATCGTAAAGAGTCTTTCACGTATGAGCGTTTCCTCACTGTTTTCATCCTTGTTGATGCCCAAGGTCCATGGCAAGCTCTGGGCATAGGTGGCCCAGCCCTCGGTGAAGGCCTGGAACGGGATCATCTTTCTGAAGGTCGGCACATTGGAAAGCTCACGGTTCAAAGCAAGCTGCAGATGATGTCCCGGAGCGCCCTCATGATAAAGCACGATAAGAACATTCATGGGGTTAACAAGTATAAAGTTCCGCGGAATAAAAATGGTCGCAGGCTGGCTGCTCCCCATATTGGCCGGCACGTATTGGGCGATTCCCGTATCATTGGTGACCGAGAAACGAACTACAACCTTACTCCGAGGCTTCTTTCCCACAATCTCGCCTAAGTGTCCGTTCATCTCGTCCACGGCTGCCTGAAAACCCGCAAGAGATTTAAACTTACTCTGAGTGCCGTCAACCCTTGTCTGTTTACTGATAGCAGCCTTCAGCTCGGTATTAAGCTTATTGACTTCTTCCATCAGAACCTTATAAGCGGCTTCAGGTGTGATGTCCAGGGTTGTCGAGGTTTTGACGCATTGTGCATAATAGGCCTCGCCATTTGGCTGATGCCACACGCCAACCTCGTCCTTCGTTTTCGGAAGCAAACTCTCCAAATACTCGCGAAGCGTCATATACCCGGGATAAACGCTGTTCTTAACTGCCGCTTCGGCTTCTTTCAATAGATTTGTCTTTTGGGATGCATCAAGCTTGACAGCATTGAGCTTGGTCTTAAAATCCTGATAGAGGACATTGGCGTTCGCCGGCATATCGATAAAGAGATTAATATCAGTAATAGAGTTTTTTACGATAAAGGAGGGCGGAATATAGCCTTTGGACTCCTTTTCCTTTAAAACAGTCAGGAGCTTTTGAAAGTAGTCTTTAAAGGCCTTAAGCCTTGTGATGTAGTCTCTTGCATCCTGTTCACTTGTGATGGTATGGGAAGAACACATAAAGCGCGGAAGGCCCTTCTGAACCCCAAGTGACGGCGTAACGGGAAATCCGTTTAACAGGAAGGCCTCTCCTTCTACTGTATTGGTCAGGTACCACTCAAGAATATCGGTATTAAGAAGCTGCGCCTTGGTCTGACTGCCCCGGTCAAAGCTTTTTAATAGCTTAAGCTCGCTTTCTGCCAAGGCATAGGTTTTCCGGCTCTGGGCAAGGGACGGGTCGGAAAGCTGCTTGTTATAATAGTCCAGGCCATAGGCGTCAAGGGGTGCGACGGTGGTCATAATCTGGGGGTCCAAGAGCGCATATTTGATTAAGACGCGCTCGTACAGCTCTTCGATAGTAAAGGGCTTGAGCCATATGATTTTGACAACGCAAAAGACAGCAAGGAGGAGCAGCATCAGAGGTATCCAGAGTCTATATCTGATGCAGTGTTTCTTCCCAGTTTGTTTCATTTGAATTTACCTCCATAAAATGATTGGAACGCTGCGGGTAAGGTGTTTAGCCGCTATAGGTATCCATGCTCTCCTGACCCGGCCTGCTTGCACCTGGTGCTATGAACCCACCGCTGTTGTGGTTTCCTTGACAAGACCGCCCATGCTCCAAGTGTATGAGTCCATTTTACTTACTCAAATGATCACCTCACAAGTGATGGCTGTCATAGCTTTTGTCATGGGATTCATATGACAAGCGTCAGCATGCAGTGGCCCCAAACCTTATGCAACAGCCATTTTAAAAAAAGAAACTGCCTTAAACCGATGGCGGCTTAAAGCAGTCCTTCTTAAGGAGGCATTCTATGATTAACCCTTCCTACCCCTGATAGGCCTTCATATAGAGCTCTTCGAGCTCCTTGACGAGGGGAAGCCTGGGATTTGCAGTGGTGCACTGGTCTTCAAAGGCCTTGTCCGCAAGCTCTGGAACCTTCAGCATGAATAGCTTTCTGTCAACCTTGCAGTCTGCGATGGTCATAGGCACGTTAAGCTCCTTCATGAGATTCTTAATGGCCTCGATGAGGCTCTTCACGCCTTCCTCAACCGTTTTTGCAGGAAGACCGAGCGCTTTTGCGATCTCTGCGTATTTCTTGTCTGCAATAAAGGTTTTGTACTTGGGGAAAGAAACAAACTTGGTAGGCTTCTGGGCATTGTAAGCCACAACATGGGGAAGCAGGATGGCGTTGGCTCTGCCGTGAGGAATATGGAACTCGCCGCCGAGCTTGTGGGCCAGGGAATGGTTGATGCCCAGGAAGGCGTTGGTGAAGGCCATGCCGGCAATGGTTGAGGCGTTATGCATCTTCTCTCTGGCTTCCAGGTCATGGCCATTCTTATAGGCCCTCGGCAGGTACTCAAATACAAGCTGAATGGCTTTAATGGCAAGACCGTCTGTAAAGTCGGAGGCCATGATGGACACATAGGCTTCAATGGCGTGTGTCAAAACATCCATACCTGTGTCAGCCGTGACAGAAGCGGGAACCGAGAGCACAAATTCCGGGTCGATAATGGCGACGTCCGGCGTGAGCTCGTAGTCTGCAAGGGGATATTTTACATTGCGGTCCTTGTCGGTAATGACGGCGAAGGAGGTCACCTCCGAGCCTGTGCCGGACGTTGTGGGGATGGCCACCATCTTGGCCTTGCTGCCGAGATTCGGGAATGTAAAGACACGCTTTCTGATGTCCATGAACTTAAGCTTTAAGACGTTAAAATCGAGCTCGGGGTGTTCATAGAACAGCCACATGCCCTTCGCAGCGTCAATAGCCGAGCCGCCGCCCAAGGCAATGATGACATCAGGCTTGAAGGACTTCATGAGGTCAGCGCCCTTTTTAATGGTCTCTACCGATGGATCGGGTTCAACCTCCGAAAAAATCTCGCTGTGAACATAGGTGCTGCGCTTTCTTAAAT
>JAOABT010000341.1 GCA_026418215.1 Clostridia bacterium
GGCCAAGCGTTGCCAGGACCACGCCCATTATAGCGTTTACGGGCGGGCGCTTCTTAAGAAGCGTCGCGGAGATGAGAGGCACCATCACAACATTAAGGCCGGTAATAAAGGCTGAATTGGAGGCAGATGTTGTTTGAAGCCCCACCACCTGAAGCATCATACCGCCGTAAAGCAAAAGTCCGATCAGCGAGCCGGTCCACAGGCTTTTGAAATTAATTGTTTTGAGCTGCTTGAAGAAAATGAGCGCCAGTAAAAGTCCGGCAACCGAGAAACGAAGAGTCAAGAAGGCATAGGGCGGGATGTCCCGGGAGATGTTTTTCATGATGATGAAGGACGAACCCCATACAATGGTAATGCTTAAGATTGCCAGATCAGCTTTAAGTTGTCTTGTCATGTACGCTCATTCCTCTTCCTTGCCAGTTAAATTCGTTATCCAAGCAAAAGCACCCACATTGGCTGTGAGTGCTTCTTCTAGCCTTATATTCTAACTTAACAAACTTGACGCTTCAGAGCAACAGGCAGTTCAACAAAATGCAATTAAATATGAATCCCGTGCCTAAGAGCTAAACTTATCAAAAATACCTTTTGAGAAAATAATGATCAGGGATGAGGCCGGAGTATTTCATAACGAGATCAATTAAAGCTTTCTAAGCGGCTACCTCACTAGATGATTACGCCGACCAACTTATTGAACCACGTGAGCACAAGGGATTGCGTATAAGTCTCAGGTACCTTGATGATATTCAGGCTGCCCAGGGTAGGTATAGCAAAGATGAATACGACGTAGCAGATGAGAAGCCCGACGCCTAAGCCAATGGCCATGCCGCCTGTACGGTTTGCTGTCCCTAAAACGGCACTTGAGCTTAGCACCGAGGTCAGAAGTCTTCCTGCCAGCACCACCAGCAGCTTAACGACAATAAAGATGACAACCAAGGCGAGAACCTTCAATATGGTAAAGACAATCAAATCATTAACGGTGACAACCGTATCCTGATACATGGAGCCGGTTTGAGCGGCTGAATTGGTAACAGACATGACCTGCTTCAAAAGGGGATTTGACGATACCGCCTGATTAAGCTGAGGATTCTTGTTCATGAGCTCCAGGGTTGAATTGGCATCCGAAACCTTAATGGTGTTTATGGTAGAGAGTGTTGGAATCAGGTCGTTGAGCTTGTCGCCGATGGTCTTGCCCAAAGTGGTTTTTTGCATGGCCAGAAGGGCCAGCTTGGGTGAGAAAATAAAGGCGAAAATGAGACCCACAACATAGCCTGCAAGGCTGAAGACCGTGTTGATAAGCCCCTTCAAATAACCTTTGAAGCCAAAGAGCGCAATGATAATGACCACTGCATAGTCCACCCAATTGAAGTCAAACCCTAAAAGCAAATCCGCAATGAGGAACAGGGCCACGACACCGAAAAGAATAATGATAGGGAGACGGTTGATAGTAGCAGCAGCAGGCCGCGGTCTACCGTAACTGTAACTCAAGACAACACCCCCATAATAGGTTCAATAGACACATAAGGGAAATACTATTTGATAATGTAAGACAGGTTGAGACCAAATAATAAAAGAATGGATACAATAACGACGCCGATTTTAACAGCATTCTTGCTGATAGGCATTAGAAACCCTCCCCGTTTAGCACCTCTTCTTTTCCCGCGACAATTATACCACTCGGAAAATTATTTGTAAAATAATTTTAAGATTTGTGAAACACTTTCTCTGATAGAATGTTTCTATCTAAAATTATGAGGTGATGAGATGCCTTTTGACGGCATTTTTACAAAAACCATGGCACAGGAGCTCAATGCGCTTCTGTCTGGGGGACGCATAGGAAAAATATATCAGATGGACAAGGACAGCATCGTGCTTCAGATCCGAGCCAACGGCGAAAACTATAGGCTCTTGGTCTCAAGCAATGCCGCTGCCGCACGAATCCATCTCACCGACAAGCAGTATGAGAACCCCGATACGCCACCGGTTTTCTGCATGCTCTTAAGAAAGCACCTTTCAGGTGGCATTGTTAAAGGCTTCTCCACCAACGGCTTCGAACGCATCCTGACTATGGAGGCCGAGGTGACCGACGAGCTCGGAGATCGCAGCAATAAAAAGCTTGTGGTTGAAATCATGGGAAGGCATAGCAATATTTTGCTGCTGAACCGGAGCGATAAAATCATAGACGTTATCAAGCATGTTGATGTTGAGGTCAATCGTGTTCGAGAGCTGCTTCCCGCTAGGACCTATATCCTTCCTCCGGCTCAGGACAAGCTCAACCCTGCGTCCGGTCAAGCCTTGGAGCTCATTATGGCTGAGGCGCCTTCCAACGGAAGAAAGATCGAATCCTTCCTTTTGGACAGGCTTCAGGGCTTTTCGCCCGTGCTGTGCCGGGAGGCCTGCATCAGGGCTGGTTTAAGGGAGGGTATTCCGGCTTCGGAGTTGACCCATGCCGAGCTTTCCAAGCTCGCCAAGGTTCTTAAGGACATGATGGCAAGCCTTCATGAGCCTTCTCCCTGCGTTGTATTTGACAAGTCGAGTGAGAAGGTCATCGATTTTCATTGTGTTCCCTTGAAGCAATACGACTCGTTCAAACGCTATGATCTTTTGAGTCAGGCTATTGATGCCTACTATACGGCTAAGGTCGGAAGAGAGTTTGTCAACCAGCGCGCAAACGAGCTTCACAAGCTTGTAGGCAAGCAACTGGAGCGCTGTGAAAAAAGGCTCTCCATCAATCTTCAAACCTACGAGGAAAACAAGGATTTTGAGAAGCTGAGGCTCTTTGGCGAGCTTATTACAGCCAATATTTATGCACTTACCAAGGGCATGGAAGAGGCTGAGGTTGTCAACTACTACAGCGAAGAGGGCGACATGGTCAGGATTCCTCTTAACAAGGATAAATCTCCCCAGGATAATGCTCAGAATTATTTTAAGAGGTACAACAAATCCCGCACTGCCTTCCACTACGCAGAAAAAGAGGTAGAGACCCTTAAGGCCGAGGTTTCTTACCTTGAGAGCGTTCAGTTTGCCATCGAGAATGCGGAAGGAAACGACCAGCTTACGGAAATCCGAACCGAGCTTCATGAGCAGGGCTATATCAAGGCGTCCGGCAAGGGCAAAAAGATTCAGCCTGTACAGGCGCTTCCCCTCAAGGCTGTGTCACAGGACGGGTTTGAAATCCTTATTGGCCGCAACAACAAGCAAAACGAAAAGCTAACGCTTAAAATAGCCCGCCACGAGGACATCTGGCTTCACATCAAGAATTTCTCGGGATCACACGTGGTCATCCGTACCGAGGGCAAGGAAGTTCCTGATTCAACCCTTCTTGAAGCGGCACAGTATGCCGCCTGGTTTAGCAAGGCACGCTCCGCTCCCAAGGTCGAGGTCGATTACACCACCATCCGAAATGTCAAGAAGCCCTCAGGTTCTAAGCCCGGTATGGTCATCTACGTCAATTACTTTACGGTGCTTGTAGCGCCCAAAGCACCCTTGGTGGCAGAAGCGAAAGCACAAAGAAACTAAATGGTTAAAATCATATGACCAACCCTGAACGAATTATGTGAAATTATGAAGGCTGTTGCACGCGCAACAGCCTTCATACTACGCGCCCATTCGGTGGAGACCGTCTCAATTAAGTTCGCATTAACGGACATTAGACTACTTGATAGCCATCTGGCAGCCTTTTTCTCAGAAGGGGCATATCTTCAAAAAGCATCTCTTTAAAGATAGAAGAGTGGATATTTTTCATAAAAACACCTAGAAAATGCGTTTCACTATCTTATCCAGCTCGTACCAGACCTTTTCCTTATCAATGGTCTTGTATTCGCCATCCTGATAAAGTATCCTGCCGTCTACCATGGTGAGGCAGACATCAGCTCCCTGAGCCGAATAAGCCAATGCGGATATGGGGTTGTGAAGCGGCTTAAAGTGAGGCTTTTCGAGATCCACCAGGATAAGGTCGGCTTTGTTCCCCTCTGAAACCATACCGAGGTTATGCATACCAAGAGCTTTTGCGCCATTTGCCGTAGCCATCGTTAACGCCTCAGCCGCACTGATAAGAAGCGGATCGTGCCTTGTTCCCTTATGGATAAAAGCGGCCAGGTTAATCTCCTCAAACAGATTCAAGTTATTGTTGCTCGATGCGCCGTCAGTACCCAAAGCCACATTAATACCAAGCTTTAAGGCTTCGGGCACAGGTGCTACGCCGCTTGCCAGCTTTAAATTGCTGGCCGGATTATGTGCTATGGTTACCTGCTTTTCCTTCAAAAGGGCCATGTCTTCTTCTGTCACCCAAGTACAATGAGCGGCGACCGTCTTTAAGTCTAACAGCCCTAGATCATAGAGGTGCTTGGTAGGGGTCTTCCCATGCTGCTTTAAGCAGTCTTCATGCTCCACACGCGTTTCGTCAACGTGGACGTGGATCGGGGCCGACAGCTTTTCAGCGGCATCACGCACGGCACGAATATATTCCGGAGAGCATGTGTAAATGGCATGGGGCGCAAAGGCTCCTGTGATGCGGCCGTCGGCAGCACCATTCCATTTCTTATAGAATTCAATACTCTCAAGAAGCTTCTTATCCTCGGAGAAATCAGACCCCGTCTGGGGATTGGTCACACCGCGCGAAAGCTGGGCGCGAATACCGGATTCTTCGACAGCCCGAGCCATATCATCCATATAGAAGTACATATCAATAAAGGAAGTTGTACCTGAAGCCAGCATTTCCATAATGCCAAGCATGGTGCCGATATGGATGTCATGACCGGTGAATTTGTCTTCCGTTGGGAAAATATGCTCAAAGAGCCACGTTTGTAGGTCCATATCGTCCGCATAGTTTCTAAGAAGCGTCATGGGGGCATGAGAGTGGGCGTTAACCAAGCCCGGCATCAGAAGCTTGCCTGAGGCCTCAATCACGTGCGCCTTCTCCTTATCCTCATCGCTTATATTGCCTATGGCTTTTATATGATCATTTTCTATAAGAACGTCGCAATCCTTCAGAACCTCTGATTTCTGATTCATGGTCACAACCAGGGCGTTTTTAAAAAGATATTTCATAGAAATTCCTCCTTCAATGGGATGTAACATATTTTAGCATATCCGCTGTGTCTAACAAAGGGATTACTTGTTTTTCGGATATAAATTGGTTAGGATTGGATTATAATGGAATTGAGAGGTAAACTAAATGCATTTTCTAAAGAAACAGTTTATTTATAATACTCTGTACATACTGTTCTGCTTGCTCATTCTTTTTTTAGTCCTCAATATACCAGCCCAAATTATGCCTAAGTTTGATGTATATCTCTTTTGTATAGATATATGTCTCATTTTATGCTCTATTAAATTTCTTCAATACAATAAGTGGACAGAAACACATGATGACATCAGCTATCCGCCTGACCCCTTTGATTCTGCTCAAGCAGGATACATTCTTGACGGATATACCGATGATAGGGATATTATCTCCCTATTGATACGCTGGGGGCAACTCGGGCATTTAAAAATACTCGTTAGTGACGGAGATATTTATCTTAAAAAACTGGATAAAATGCCCAAAACAATACCTCTTTATGAAAGAGATCTTTTTGCACAGCTGTTTGCAGATAGTCCCACAGTTAATATCCTGGAACTGAATCAAAAGTTCTTCGTATCAATAGCAGAGGCGCGACGAAAGGTAGATGCTTTCTTCTGTATCCCGGAGAACCACATCTATTCGTTGGAATCACTCGCCATGCAGAGAATGGTAAGCGCCTTTCTCACTGTTCCTTTCATCTTGTGTCTCATTGCCACCTATACCAAGCAGTTGGAACCAGATTCAAGTTATGATTTAATTGCGATCTTACTCGTAGCCGGCCTCATCGGGCTGATTATGACCCTCCCTGTTAAAGCTTTTATAGACACCGCCTATCATTGGAATAGTCTTTCGTCACAGCAAAAAACGAATAAATTTCTTTTTTGTATTGTGTTTTCTATAGTCATCACTGGATTTTTTCTAGCCTATACCGCTCAAGAGCTACCGCTTTTATCCTTTTTATCGCTAGGCTCAGTTATCCTCATGGCTTGTCTGATCTTTTTCGTTAGAAAGCGCACACCTCAAGGGCAGGAGTGGGCGGCCAGGCTCTTAGGACTCAAAAAATTTATACAGGAGGCCTCACCAAAAACCATTCTCCGATTGGTTAACGAAGATCCTCATTACTATTTTAATATTCTGCCCTATGCCTACGTCATGG
>JAOABT010000364.1 GCA_026418215.1 Clostridia bacterium
AGAGAGGGCTTAGACTACCTGAATACATTCTTAAATGGTATTATTCAGTGATATCTTAGAACACGATAAATAATTGATTCTATTCCATAGATGCCCTTATCGGTACCTTGAGACTTTCGTAATATTCCCGCATCCAAGGTAAGATTTCTCTGCCAAGTAAGTTTAAGAATTTTTCCTCGTCTGGTGATGCGCTGTGTATGTACACTCTGTCGAATCCAAGCTTCAGAAATTCTCCTAACGATTTGTAAATATCGTCAGAATCACTGGTGATCAGCCACGTTTCCTTTATTTTTTTCTCCTCTTCAGGACCTACCATAGCTTCGAGTTCTCTTGGATCTGAAATTTTTTCTCGTTTTTGCCTTGGTATAGCCGTCGGTGCCCAGAACATCGCAGCCTTAAAGGCCTTATCATAATCAACATCATACGAGACTTTAAACTCCATGCATCTATGAAGCTCATTTGGGTCCTTTCCTACGCCTTCGGCGGCCTTCTCCATTGCAGCAGCTATCTCAAGATAATTTTGAAGCCCCCTCGGGTTTGTTAATATGCCGTCACCGAGTTCTCCGGCTATTTCAGCAACCTTGTTATTTGATGTAGCTACGTATAGTTTTATTTTTTTCTTCGGTTTTGTATATAGCTTAGCCTTGTTTAATTTATAGTATTTACCATCATAATCAACAAACTCTCCTTTCCATAGTAATTGTATTATCTCAATTGCCTCCCTCAATCTTTCAACTTTCTCTTTGAAAGAGGGCCACTTGAAGCCTAATGGCACCTCATTCATTGCATGTCCTGTTCCTACCGTTAAAAAGACCCTGCCCGGATAAAGATGGTCAAGCGTCGCAAATGCTTGTGCAACTATAGCTGGATGATACCTGAAAAGTGGAGTGGTGACCGCGGTTCCTACTTCAACCTTTTTGATTCTTTCCGCGACTGCCGTCAGCCATATCCACGGGTGCCCGGCCTGTCCGCCTGTGTCGCACCATGGATGAAAGTGATCACTCGTTGTGATTATATCGAATCCTATTACACAAGCATGAGTGGCAAATTCTAACAACTTGTCTGGGGGGTATTGTTCCTGAGCTACCCAGTATCCAAGCTTTAATGCCTTCTTCAACCCAATTTTTGTATGCTCTATTCATAGATATACTGTTCGTCATTAAATTTATGAGAATTGACGCTAATTAAATGCCAAGATCTGTAATGTTTATAAGCTGATTATTTAAGCAAGGGCCAATAC